>NZ_JBMNDR010000110.1:0-24358 GCF_052543235.1 Streptomyces sp. SAS_272
GGCGACCACCCGGCCCGGGTGGTCGCCCCCTCGCTCTGTCTCCCGCTCGCTCTCCCTCAGCCGCTCGGCTGGTGGCGGGACGGGCGGCGGACCAGCGCCGTCAGACGGGCCGCCCAGGACGCCTTGAGGGCGATCCAGCGGTCGGCGAGGTCCCATACCGCACGGACGGCTGAACGCGGCGCCACCACGGCGCGCACCCGCGTGCGCCTGCCCGCGTTCTCCCGCAGGGCCGTCCGCACCCGGCGGACCTCGTCCGCCAGGCCCGCCTCGGTCGTGGGCACCGGGGCGAACAGCACCCGCTCCACGGCGTCCGCGACCCGGTGCACCGAACGGCTCGCCGTCTCGTCCAGCTCCCCGATCCGCACGATCCGCGCCGCGGCCCGTCTCGGCGTGAGCGCCTCGTCCGGCTCGATGCCGTAGTCCCAGGCCGTGTCGGTGAGCTCGCGCCACACCGCCAGGACGTGCCCGGCCGCCGCCTCGGCGGCCTCCTGCGGCGGCATGTCCAGCAGCACCGCGGGCTCGCCGCCGTCGCCCCGGCCGTCGGTCTCGTCCTTACGGGGGCCGGGCGGCGCGCCGGACGCCGTGGCGGAGGCGTGCCGGGCGGACGCCAGCCGCACCGAACGCCGTCTCAGCCGCCACAGCATCGGCAGCAGCGGCAGGGCGAGCGCCGCGGCTCCCAGCAGGGCCCAGCCGGCGATCCGGTACCACGGGGTGCCGCCTGCGCCCTGGTCCGCCTGGTCCAGCGGCAGCGGGTCGGCGCAGTTGCCGAGCTTCCTGTCGGTGGCGGAGCAGCTGGCGCTCGCCGACGGAGCGGCCGACGGAGCGGCGTCCGCCGAGCGGGAGGCCTGCGGCAGATCGGGCAGCGCCTGGCCCGAGGTCTCCGGCAGCGTGTACGTCGGCGTCGAGCCACGCGTGGGCGTCGGCTCGAAGCGCGTCCAGCCGACGCCCTCGAAGTACAGCTCCGGCCAGGCGTGCGCGTCCTTCAGGCTCACCGTCACCGTGCCGTCTGCCTGCGGCGAGCCCGGAGCGAAGCCCACCGCGACCCGCGCGGGTATGCCCAGCGTGCGGGCCATCGCCGCCATGGCGAACGAGAAGTGGACGCAGAAGCCCTGCTTGTCCCGCAGGAAGCGGGCGATCGCGCCCGGGCCGCTGCCGACCTCGACCTGGGTGTCGTACTCGAAGCCGCCGGTCACCGCGAAGTAGTCCTGGAGCGCGACCGCCTTCTCGTAACCGCTCGTGGCGTTCTCG
Organism: Streptomyces sp. SAS_272; assembly: GCF_052543235.1. NCBI lineage: Bacteria > Bacillati > Actinomycetota > Actinomycetes > Kitasatosporales > Streptomycetaceae > Streptomyces > Streptomyces sp. SAS_272. The sequence continues at coordinate 1,249 of NZ_JBMNDR010000110.1, forward strand.
GTGATCTCGCGGGCCTGCCGCGCCACCGCCGCCGGCAGGTTGTCCGGGACCTTGGTGTACTCCCGCCGGATCGAGTCGGGGGCCTTGGCCGCGGAGGCCAGTTGCTGCGCCGTCGGCTGCACGTCAAGGCTCGTCACCTGGTACGACTTGCCGCTGGTGTTCTGGCCGTGGTCGCCGACCAGGGTCATGCCGACCGGCTCGTAACGCCAGTTGCCCTTGATCTGCACGCCGCTGGGGGGATAGGGCATCGGCAGCCAGTCCTGCGCGTAGCTGCCGGCGGCCGCGATCCGGGTCGTGATCTCCGCCCGCTTCACGTCGGGCCCCAGACCGGTGGGCGCCGGGAAGTCGTCCGGCACCGCCGTGATGTGGCGCTTGGCCGGCTTCCACGTGGTGCCGTCGAAGTCGTCGAGGGACACGATCCGCAGGTACAGGTCCGAGAGGTTGCCGCTGTTGGTGCGCAGGGTCAGGACCGTGCGGTCCTCGTCCACGTTCAGGCTGTCGCGCAGCGACACCAGGGGGTTCACCGCGGAGATCGTGCCCCCGCTGCCGTTGCCGGCGCCCACACCGGCCCCCGTCGCGCCCAGCAGTCCGTCCTGGACGGCCGGCAGCGGCAGCAGCGGCACCACGAGGGCGACGCCCAGTGCCGCCATCCCGATGCGTCGGCCGGTACGCACCGGGGCCACCGGCCCGGACGGCTCGCCCGGGCTGTGCGTGGCTCCGCCGAAGACCCTGCCCCACTGCGAGAGCCGCTCCCGGCCCTCGGCGAGCAGCAGCATCAGATAGCCCGCGGCGGCCACCAGGAACCACAGCCAGTCGGCCGATCCGTCGAACAGCCCGGCGGCGACCGAGTACAGCGCCAGCAGCGGCAGACCGGCCGGGGCCGCGTTGCGGAACGTCACCGCGAGGGTGTCCACCGCGAGGCCGATCACCAGGACCCCGCCGATCACCATCAGCCGTATGCCGTCGGACAGCGGGGCCGGTATCGCGTAGCGCCCGATGTCGTCGGCGCCCGCCTGCAGCAGGTCGCCGAAGTGCCGGAAGGCGTCCGGGCCGGGGACCAGCCCGAGAGCCGCGTGCCCCCGGGCGAAGACCAGGGTGAGCGCCATCAGCGTGACCAGGGCCTGGACCGCCACGGTCAGCGGCCGCGCCAGCGGCACGCGCCGGGCCGCCGCGCCCACCCCGGACTGGACGGCCAGCAGGAACGCGGCCTGCAGCAGCCACGTCGCCGGCTCCACCAGGGGCAGCAGGGCGCACGAGGCCAGCAGCGTCGCCGCCGCGGAGCACAGTGTCAGTCGAGCCCGCCCGCTCATGCCCTTCCCTCCCCGCCACCCGAAGCCGCGACGCCCGCCCGGTCGCGCTCCGCGAGCCGCCACAGCTCGTTCAGCGATGCGCCCCGCGGCACGCTCAGGGCCGTCCAGCCCGCCTCGCGCAGCATCCGCAGCCGCTCCTCCTGCCTGTTCATCGGATCGGCGGCGCCGTTCGGTTCACGCACCCAGCCGTCGCCGTCCAGGAGGAAGGCGACCGCGCCTGCGCTGCGCTGGCGCATCTTCGCCGCGATCGCCGCCTGCTCCTCGTCGAGATCGCCGAGAAAGGCCACCAGCAGCCCCTCGTGGCCGCCGCGCAGCACGTCGTACGACCGGGACAGGCCCGCGCCGTCGGAGTGGTCGACGACCGCGAGGGTGTCCATCATCAGCCCTGCCGCGTCGGTCGACTCCTGGCCGCCCCCGGCGTAGCCGTCGGCGCCCGCCCCGGGCACCGAGGTGCCGGTGTCCGTCAGCAGCCGCACGGAGAAGCCCCGCTCCAGCATGTGCACCAGCACGGACGCGGCGCCGGAGACCGCCCACTCGAAGGCGGAGTCGGGGCCCGCCCCCCGGTAGGCCAGGCCACGGGTGTCGAGCAGCACCGTGCAGCGGGAGCGCCGCGGCTGCTCCTCGCGCCGCACCATCAGCTCGCCGTAGCGAGCGGTGGAGCGCCAGTGCACCCGGCGTAGGTCGTCGCCGTAGCGGTAGCCGCGCGGGATGACGTCGTCCTCGCCGGCGAGGGCCAGCGAGCGCTGCCGCCCGTCGCCGTACCCGTTGGCCTCGCCGCTCAGCCGCACCGGGGGGAGCGACTCCACACGCGGTATCACCGTGAGGGTGTCGTGCGTGGAGAAGGACCGGGTGAGCTCGCACATGCCGAAGGGGTCGCTCAGGCGCAGTTGGAGCGGGCCCAGCGGGTAGCGGCCGCGCAGGTCGGAGCGGACCCGGTAGGACACCTCGCGGCGGCCGCCCGCCTCCACCCGGTCCAGCACGAAGCGGGGGCGCGGGCCGAGCACGTACGGCACCCGGTCCTGGAGCATCAGCAGGCCGGTGGGCAGTCGCGAGACGTTGTCCATCCGCAGATGGACGCGGGCCTCGCTGCCCGCCGGCACCCGCGCGGGGGCGAGCCGGCGGCTGCCGGCGACCCGGTAGCGGGTGCGGTACACGACGGCCGCGCAGATCAGCGGCAGGGCCGCCAGCAGCAGCCCGACCCGCAGCAGGTCGGGCTGTCCGAGCACGTAGGCGCAGACGGCGGCCGCGACGCCGGCCGCCAGGAAGGAACGGCCGCGGGTGGTCAGGCCCGCCAGGGCCGTGCGCGCGCCGCCCCTGTCCCCTTTCCCCGCCTGGCCGGCGGACGGCTGCCCGGTCCCCCCGGCGGTCATCACAGCCTCCGCGGCTGCTGCCGGCCGTACGCCTGGGCGCCGTGGCCCAGCCCGTACCCGTGCTGCTGGGGCGTCGCCGGCACCGAGGTGCGCTGGATGATGTCCTCGACGACCTGCTCCGCCGTGCGCCGGTTGAGCTGGGCCTGCGCGGTGGGCAGCAGACGGTGGGCGAGCACGGCCACGGCGAGGTTCTGGACGTCGTCAGGCAGTGCGTAGTCCCGACCGTTGAGCGCGGCGGTCGCCCTCGCGGCGCGCACCAGATGCAGCGTGGCGCGCGGCGAGGCGCCGAGTCTGAGGTCGGGGTGGGTCCGGGTGGCGGCGACCAGGTCGACCGCGTAGCGCCGCACCGAGTCCGCCACGTGGACGCTCCGGACGGCGTCGATCAGCTTGACGATCTCGTGTGCGTGGGCCACCGGCTGAAGGTCGTCCAGCGGGCTGACCCCGCCGTGCACGTCGAGCATCTGCAGCTCGGCCTCGGCGCTCGGGTAGCCGATGGAGACCCGGGCCATGAACCGGTCGCGCTGCGCCTCGGGCAGCGGGTAGGTGCCCTCCATCTCGACCGGGTTCTGCGTGGCCACCACCATGAACGGGCTGGGCAGCTCGTAGGTCTGCCCGTCGATGGTGACCTGGCGCTCCTCGAGGGACTCCAGGAGCGCCGACTGCGTCTTGGGCGAGGCCCGGTTGATCTCGTCGCCGATCACGATCTGCGAGAAGATCGCGCCCGGCTTGAACTCGAAGTCCCGGCGCTGCTGGTCCCAGATGGACACGCCGGTGATGTCCGAGGGCAGCAGGTCGGGCGTGAACTGGATACGGCGCACCGTGCAGTCGATGGACTTCGCCAGCGCCTTGGCCAGCATCGTCTTCCCGACGCCCGGCACGTCCTCGATCAGGAGGTGCCCCTCGGCGAGCAGCACGGTCAGCGAAAGCTGTACGACCTCGGGCTTGCCCTCGATCACTCCCTCCACCGAACTGCGGACACGCTCCACAGTGGCGGTCAGATCTGTGAGGCTCGCTCGATCGTCATAGGTCGTCACCCGGCCCTCCTCGGCCCGTACTTTCCACGGGCCGACGCTCTGTCGCGCTAACCGGCCCACCCCGAATCACGGACACCACCCGCGAACTGCTCAGCGCGGCGTCACATCCGCATTCTTGCTGCCGTTACCGTTTCGTGTCACTCGCGTGTGGACAACTGTCCGTGATATGTCGGGGTTATGGCCTTTCGGGCGTCCGAGAGCCTCACATCAACAGCGAAACGACAGGGAAGAACGACCGCGAAGTCGTGTGGTCACGCGGGGTCGATCTCGCGGAGCAGCCCGGTCCGCACGTCGAACACGAAGCCGCGCACGTCGTCGGTGTGCACCAGGAACGGCGAGGTGCGCACCCGCTGCATCGACTGCCGGACGTCCTGGTCGACGTCCCGGAAGGACTCCACCGCCCACGCCGGACGCTGGCCGATCTCCATCTCCAGTTCGGTGCGGAAATCCTCGGTGATCGCCTCCAGACCGCACCCCGTGTGATGGATCAGGACGATGCTGCGGGTACCCAGTTTGCGCTGGCTGATGGTGAGCGAGCGGATGACGTCGTCGGTGACCACGCCGCCCGCGTTGCGGATCGTGTGGCAGTCGCCGAGCTCGAGGCCGAGCGCGGCGTGCAGGTCGATACGGGCGTCCATGCAGGCCACGACCGCGACGTGCAGGACGGGGCGGGCGTCCATGCCGGGGTCGGTGAAGGCGTCGGCGTATCGCTCGTTGGCCTCCACGAGGCGGTCGGTCACGGTCCCGCCGCGTATGGCGCCCGCGGTCTCACTGGGTACGGATGCGGAAGTCGTCATATTCATGACGGTACTGGTCACACGCGTCGCGGTCCTGCTGTGAGAGGGGAAAAAGAGCGTCATCACGCCCACTTTGTGAGGTAAGCCACAAGGCTGCGGGCCGCCGGAACCCCCGCGGGCCGCACCGCGGAACGCCTGGGCCGCGCCGCGCAGGCCGGTTGATTGACCGCGAGACCCCGTGGACTAAAGTGACGCGAAGCGGGAGGCGACGATCTCCCTGCTGGACTGAACCCGTGAGACCCCGGCCCGGCCGCCGAGATCTCCCCGCGGCGCCGGCAGGCCTTCCCTTCACGAGGGGCGGGGACCCGGCGGTGCGTCATCACCCGCCGGATCTGAGAGGCCCCCTTGAGTCACAGTCGACACGTCCCGGTGATGCTCCAGCGGTGCCTGGACCTGTTGGCCCCCGCCCTCCAGGAGCCCGGAGCGGTGGTCGTCGACTGCACGCTCGGCCTCGGCGGGCACAGCGAGGCCCTGCTGACACGGTTCCCCGAGGCCCGGCTGATCGCCCTCGACCGCGACAAGGAGGCCCTGCGCCTGTCCGGCGAGCGCCTCGCCCCGTTCGGTGAGCGCGCCACCCTCGTGCACGCGGTCTACGACGAGCTCCCCGACGTACTGGACCGGCTCGGCGTCGCGCGCGTGCAGGGCGTCCTGTTCGACCTCGGCGTCTCCTCCATGCAGCTCGACGAGGCCGACCGCGGCTTCGCCTACGCCCAGGACGCCCCCCTCGACATGCGGATGGACCAGACGACCGGCGTCAGCGCCGCCGAGGTCCTCAACACCTACCCGCCCGGCGAACTCGTGCGGATCCTGCGGGCGTACGGCGAGGAGAAGCAGGCCAAGCGGATCGTCTCCGCGGTGGTGCGCGAGCGCGACGACGAGCCGTTCACCAACAGCGCCCGGCTCGTCGAACTGATCCGCAACGCCCTTCCGCAGGCCGCCAAGCGCACCGGCGGCAATCCCGCCAAGCGCACCTTCCAGGCGCTGCGCATCGAGGTGAACGGCGAACTCTCCGTCCTGGAACGGGCGATCCCGGCCGCGGTGCGCGCGATCGACGTGGGCGGACGGATCGCCGTCCTGTCGTACCAATCGCTCGAAGACCGGCTGGTGAAGCAGGTGTTCGCGGCCGGCGCCGCCAACACCGCGCCCCCCGGGCTGCCGGTCGTCCCCGAGCGTTACCAGCCGAGACTCAAGCTGCTCACCCGCGGTGCCGAACTTCCCACCGAGGAAGAGATCGCCGAGAACCGGCGCGCCGCCCCGGCGCGGCTGCGCGGTGCCGAGCGAATCAGGGAGTCCATCGAATGACGGGCGTGAGCCGAGGGTCCGCACACCGGGTCCGGGGGAGGGCGAGTGAGCAGTAAACCCGCGCTGAAGGGGAGGGCGGCCCGCCTCGCGCGGCTCTTCCCGGCCGGCCCCCGGCAGGCCGCCCGCACTCCGTTCGTCCTCCTGGTCGTGCTGCTCCTCGGCGGCGGCCTGATCGGACTGCTCGTGCTGAACTCGGCCCTCAGCGAGGGCTCGTTCAAGATGGACGACCTGCAGAAGGACACCAAGAGCCTCACCGACGAGGAGCAGGCGCTCCAGCGGGACATCGACTCCTACTCCGCCCCGGACGCCCTCCAGCGCCGTGCGCGCGAACTGGGCATGGTCCCGGGCGGGGACCCGGCGTTCCTGAACCCCGACGGCACCGTGAAGGGCGTCCCGTCCGCGGCCGCCCGGCAGTCCGCGGACCCCGTCGTCCGGCCGCCGGAGACCGTCACGCTCTCCCGGACGCTCCCGCAGGCGCCCGAACCGGCCGGGTCCGACGCGCCGGGCGACGCCCCGGCCGGGCAGGACCTCCCCGAGCAGGACGCCGCCCCCGCGCGGAGCGCGGCCCCCGACCCGACCGCAGCCACCCCCGAGACCCCCGGCAGGTGACGGAAGTGTCCGACAGGGAACCGCCGCGCCGGCGTGTGCCCGGCCCCGCCCGGCCCTCCCGTCCCGCGTCCGCCCAGCGGCGCCCGGGACCCGGGGCCCGCCCGGCCCGCCGCCCGACCGCACCGCCTCCCCGCGGCGCCGCCCCGCGTGTCATCCGGCTCGGCAGCCCCCGCCCCCGGCTGCGCATGGTGGGCCTCGCGCTGGCCCTGGTGCTCATCGCCTTCGTCGTCCGCCTCCTGCAGGTGCAGGCCGTCGACGCGAGCGCCTACACCGCCAAGGCCGAGCAGAACCGGTACGTCGGCCAGGTGCTGCCCGCCGAGCGCGGCGAGATCACCGACCGCACCGGCGTGGCCTTCGCGACCAGCGAGGACGCCTACGACATCACGGCCGACCCCACCATGTTCGCCCGCGCTCAGCTGAAGATCGACGACGGTCCCGAGCAGGCGGCCGCCCTTCTCGCGCCGATCCTCCGCCAGCAGCAGTCCGTCCTGGTCGGGAAGCTGCGGCCGAAGGACCGGAACCTGCGCTACGTCAAGCTCGCCGGGCGGCAGACCCCGCAGGTGTGGAAGCAGATCCGCGACCTGAGGTCCGCGCTCTCCGCCAAGGCGGAGACGGACCGCTCCACGGTCAACGTCCTCGCCGGGCTGTTCTCCGTGCCCAGCAGCAAGCGCGTGTACCCCAACAAGGAGCTGGCCGCCGGGATACTGGGCTGGGTCAACGCCGACGGCAGGGGCGGCGGCGGCGTCGAGCAGCAGCTGAACTCCACGCTGTCCGGCAAGGACGGCAAGATCCGCTATGCCCAGTCCGGCGGCCGTCAGGTGCCCACCGTGGGCTCCACCGAGACGCCCGCGGTGCCCGGCTCCGACGTGGAGCTGACGATCGACCGCGACATCCAGTGGGCCGCGCAGAACGCCATCACCGAGCAGGTGCAGAAGTCCGCGGCGGACCGCGGCTACGTCATCGTGCAGGACACCCGCACCGGCGAGATCCTCGCCCTGGCCAACTCGCCCGGGTTCGACCCCAACGACCTGTCGAAGGCCGACCCCGGAGCCCTGGGCAACGCGGCCGTCCAGGACGCCTACGAGCCCGGCTCCACCGCCAAGATCATGTCCATGGCGGCCGTGCTGGAGGAGAACGCCGCCACCCCGCTGACGCACGTCACCGTGCCCAACCGGCTGCACCGCGGCGACCGGCTCTTCCAGGACGACATCGACCATCCGACCTGGAACCTCACGCTCAACGGGGTGCTCGCCAAGTCCAGCAACATCGGCACGATCCTGGCCACCGGACAGCTGGGCAAGACCCAGGCCGAGGCCAACCGCGTCCTGTACTCGTACCTGCGCAAGTTCGGCCTCGGCAGCCACACCGGCCTCGGCTTCCCCGGCGAGACGAAGGGCATCCTCGCACCGCCCGACAAGTGGTCGACCTCGCAGCAGTACACGATCCCCTTCGGCCAGGGCATGTCCCTCAACGCGGTCCAGGCGGCCTCCGTGTACTCGACGATCGCCAACGGCGGCGTGCGCGTCGAGCCCACCCTGGTGCGCGGCACCAAGGGGCCGGACGGACGCTTCACGCCCGCCGCGTCGCCCGCGAAGAGCCGCGTCGTCAGCCAGAAGACGGCGAAGACCCTCGCCCACATGCTGGAGTCGGTCGTGGACGACCGGGAGGGCACGGGCGCCAAGGCGCGCATCCCCGGCTACCGCGTCGCGGGCAAGACGGGCACCGCCAACCGCGTGGATCCGGCCACCGGCACCTACAAGGGCTACACCTCGTCGTTCGCCGGCTTCGCGCCCGCGGACAGCCCCCGCATCACCGTCTACTGCGCCATCCAGAACGCCACCGAGGGCAGCTACTTCGGCGGCCAGATCTGCGGCCCCGTCTTCAAGCAGGTCATGGAGTTCGCCCTGAAGACCCTGCAGGTCCCACCGACCGGGGCGAAGGCCGCGAACCTCCCGGTCTCCTTCACGCCCTGACCGCCGGGCCACCGACCCGAGCGGCGTCCCCGCCCCTTCCGCCCCCGACCCCCCGAACGCCACTGTTCAGCGCCGAGCAAGCCAGGAACCAGCCCGTGACCATGATCACTCCCGACCCCGGGACTCCCGCATCGCCGACGGCGCCCCCCGCCGGGCCGCCCGCGAGTCCGCCGACGGCCGCGCCCTCGCTTCGCCCGCAGGCGGGTGCGCCCGGTACGCTCACCGCCGTGCCACACGCTGATCAGTCCCAAACCACCCAGAAGGGCGCTTCCGTGACATATCCGGGACCGCCGCGACCGGCCCAGGTCTCCGCCACACCCCTCGCGGAGCTCGCCGATCAGCTGGGCGCCGCGCAGCCGGGTGACACCGCCGCCGAGGTCACGGGCATCACCCACGACTCGCGCGCGGTCCGCCCCGGCGACCTGTACGCCGCCCTCCCCGGCGCCCGCCTGCACGGAGCCGACTTCGTCGCCCAGGCCGCGGGCCTGGGCGCGGTCGCCGTCCTCACCGACCCCGCCGGCGCCGACCGCGCCGCCGCGACCGGCCTGCCGGTCCTGGTGGTCGACGACCCGCGCGGGGTCATGGGCGAACTGGCCGCCACGATCTACGGCCGCCCCGGCCGCGACCTGCTCCAGATCGGCATCACCGGCACCTCCGGCAAGACCACCACCGCGTACCTGGTCGAGGGCGGCCTGAAGCCCGTCAGGTCCACCGGGCTGATCGGCACCGTCGAGATGCGCATCGGCGACGAGCGCATCAAGTCCGAGCGCACCACCCCCGAAGCCACCGACCTCCAGGCCCTGTTCGCCGTCATGCGCGAGCGCGGCGTCGAGGCGGTCGCGATGGAGGTGTCCAGCCACGCGCTGGTCCTCGGGCGGGTCGACGGCTGTGTCTTCGACATCGCCGTCTTCAACAACCTCAGCCCGGAGCACATGGAGTTCCACTCGGGCATGGAGGACTACTTCCGGGCCAAGGCGCAGCTGTTCACGCGGAAACGCAGCAGACTCGGCGTGGTCAACCTCGACGACGAGTACGGCCGCCGGCTGGTCCAGGAGGCGGAGGTGCCGGTCGTCACCTTCTCCGCCGAGGGCGACCCGGACGCCGACTGGCGTGCCGTGGACGTGGAGACCGGCCCGATGGACTCGACGTTCACCGTGCTGGGCCCGGACGGGGTGCGGGTCGGCGCCAGGTCGCCGCTGCCGGGCAGCTTCAACGTGGCGAACACCCTCGCCGCGATCGTCTCCCTCGCCGCCGCCGGCATCGACCCGCGGACCGCCGCCGACGGCGTCGCCGCCGTGCCGGGCGTGCCGGGCCGCCTCGAGCGGGTGGACGCCGGGCAGCCCTACCTCGCGGTCGTCGACTACGCCCACAAGACGGACGCCGTCGAGTCGGTGCTCCGGGCGCTGCGCAAGGTCACCAAGGGTCGGCTGCACGTGGTCCTCGGCTGCGGCGGCGACCGGGACCGCACCAAGCGCGCCCCGATGGGCGCCGCCGTCGCCCGGCTGGCCGACACCGCCGTGCTGACCTCCGACAACCCCCGCTCCGAGGACCCCCTCGCGATCCTCGCGACGATGCTCCAGGGCGCGGCGTCGGTGCCGGCCCACGAGCGCGGCGACGTGCAGCTGTTCGAGGACCGGGCCGCAGCGATCGCCGCGGTCGTGGCGCGCGCGCACGCCGGGGACACCGTGCTGGTCGCGGGCAAGGGCCATGAGCAGGGCCAGGACATCGCCGGGGTGGTCCGTCCGTTCGACGACCGCCAGGTGCTTCGCGAAGCTATCCAGCAGACCCAGGGATGAACTTGTGATCGCCCTCTCCCTCGCCGAGATCGCAGCAGTCGTCGGCGGGCAGACGCACGACATACCGGATCCGTCCGTGGAAGTCACCGGACCGGTCGTCCGGGACTCCCGCGAGGTGGCGCCCGGCAGCCTCTTCGTCGCCTTCGTCGGCGAACGGGTGGACGGACACGACTACGCGGCAGCGGTCGTCGAGGCGGGCGCGGCGGCCGTGCTGGCCTCCCGGCCGGTCGGTGTGCCCGCGATCGTCGTGGACGACGTCCAGGCGGCGCTGGGGGCCCTCGCCCGGCACGTCGTCCACCGGCTCGGCGCCACCCTCGTCGCACTCACCGGCTCGGCCGGCAAGACCAGCACCAAGGACCTGATCGCCCAGGTGCTCCGGCGCAAGGCGCCGACCGTGTTCACGCCCGGTTCGCTCAACAACGAGATCGGACTGCCGCTGACCGCCCTGTCGGCCACCGAGGAAACCCGTTTCCTCGTGCTGGAGATGGGCGCCCGCGGAATCGGCCACATCCGCTACCTCGCCGGTCTGACGCCCCCGAAGATCGGCCTCGTCCTCAACGTCGGCACCGCCCACATCGGCGAGTTCGGCGGTCGCGAACAGATCGCGCAGGCAAAGGGCGAGCTGGTCGAGTCGCTGCCCCCGGCGGCCGACGGAGGCGTCGCGATCCTCAACGCCGACGACCCGTTGGTCCGGGCCATGGCCTCCCGTACGAAGGCGAAGGCGGTCTTTTTCGGAGAGTCCGGCGAAGCGGACGTACGGGCCGAGAACGTGCGACTCACGGACACCGGACAGCCCGCCTTCAGCCTTCACACACCCTCCGGGTGCAGCGATGTGACCATGCGCCTGTACGGTGAGCATCACGTGTCGAACGCGCTCGCCGCGGCCGCCGTCGCCCATGAGCTGGGCATGTCCGCGCAAGAGATCGCCACCGCGCTCTCCGAGGCGGGCTCCCTCTCCCGCTGGCGTATGGAGGTCACCGAGCGCCCGGACGGCGTGACGATCGTCAACGACGCCTACAACGCGAACCCTGAGTCCATGCGAGCTGCCCTGCGTGCACTGGCAGCCATGGGCGAAGCCTCACGGGCGAAGGGGGGCCGGACCTGGGCGGTGCTCGGCAAGATGGCCGAGCTCGGGGACGAGGCGCTCGCCGAGCACGACGCGGTCGGACGGCTCGCCGTCCGGCTCAATGTCGGCAAGCTCGTCGCGGTCGGGGGCAGGGAAGCCGCCTGGCTGCAACTGGGCGCATACAACGAGGGTTCGTGGGGTGAGGAGTCGGTGCACGTGTCCGACGCACAGGCGGCTGTCGACCTGTTGCGCAGCGAGTTGCGCCCGGGGGACGTCGTACTCGTGAAGGCGTCCCGTTCGGTCGGTCTCGAGACCGTCGCGCAGGCGCTGCTCGCGACCGACGCCGAGGGTGAGGTCGTCGCCCGATGATGAATCAGATCCTCTTCGCGGGCGTCATCGGCCTCTTTCTGACGCTGATCGGCACACCGCTGCTGATCAAACTGCTGGCGCGCAAGGGCTACGGCCAGTACATCCGCGACGACGGCCCGCGCGAGCACGCCAGCAAGCGCGGTACGCCGACCATGGGCGGCATCGCCTTCATCTTCGCGACGGTCGCCGCGTACTTCCTGTCCAAGCTGATCACGGGCAATCCGCCGAGCTACACCGGTCTGCTGGTGCTGGGCCTGATGTGCGGCATGGGCCTGGTCGGCTTCCTCGATGACTACATCAAGATCGTCAAGCGGCGCTCGCTCGGTCTGCGGGCCAAGGCGAAGATGGCCGGCCAGCTCATCGTCGGCATCGCCTTCGCGGTGCTGTCGCTGCAGTTCTCGGACTCCCGCGGCAACACCCCGGCCTCCACGAAGCTGTCCTTCATCACGGACTTCGGCTGGACGATCGGCCCTGTGCTGTTCGTCGTCTGGGCGCTGTTCATGATCCTCGCGATGTCCAACGGCGTGAACCTGACGGACGGTCTGGACGGCCTGGCCACCGGCGCCTCCGTGCTGGTCTTCGGCGCCTACACCTTCATCGGCGTCTGGCAGTTCCAGGAGTCCTGCGCCAACGGCGAGACCCTGACCAACCCCAACGCCTGTTACGAGGTGCGCGATCCGCTGGACCTCGCGGTCATCTCGGCGGCGCTGATGGGCGCCTGCCTGGGCTTCCTGTGGTGGAACACCTCGCCGGCCAAGATCTTCATGGGCGACACCGGTTCGCTGGCGCTCGGCGGCGTCCTCACGGGCCTCGCCATCTGCTCCCGCACGGAGCTGCTGGTGGCCATCATGGGCGGTCTGTTCGTCCTGATCACCATGTCGGTGGTCATCCAGGTCGGCTCGTTCAAGCTCACCGGCAAGCGCGTCTTCCGGATGGCGCCGCTGCAGCACCACTTCGAACTCAAGGGCTGGTCCGAAGTCCTCGTGGTGGTCCGTTTCTGGATCATCCAGGGCATCTGTGTGATCGTCGGACTGGGCATCTTCTACGCGGGATGGGCAGCAGAGAAGTGACCGACTGGCAGGGGAAGAACGTCACCGTCGCCGGGCTCGGCGTCTCCGGCCTCCCGGCGGCCAAGGTGCTGCACGGACTCGGCGCGAACGTCACCGTCGTCAACGACGGCGACGACGCACGCGCCCGTGAGCAGGCCGCCGGGCTGGAGGCGCTGGGCGTCACCGTGCGCCTCGGTGACGGGGCGACCCTGCCCGAGGGCGCCGAACTGGTCGTCACCGCACCCGGCTGGAAGCCCGACAAGCCGCTGTTCACGGCGGCCCGCGCGGCCGGGGTGCCGGTCTGGGGCGACGTCGAACTCGCCTGGCGGCTCAGGGGCCCGGACGCGGCGCCCTGGCTGTGCGTCACCGGAACCAACGGCAAGACGACCACCACCCGCATGCTCGCGTCGATCCTCGAGGCGGCCGGTCTGCGTACGGCGGCCGTCGGCAACATCGGCGTCTCCCTGCTGGACGCGGTGCTCGGCGACGAGCGGTACGACGTCCTGGCCGTCGAGCTGTCCAGCTATCAGCTGCACTGGGCGCCCTCCCTGCGCGCGCACTCCGCGGCCGTCCTCAACCTCGCCCCCGACCACCTCGACTGGCACGGCTCCATGGAGGCGTACGCCAAGGACAAGGGGCGCGTCTACGAGGGCAACCGGGTCGCCTGCGTGTACAACGTCGCCGACAAGGCCACCGAGGACCTGGTGCGCGAGGCCGACGTCGAGGAGGGCTGCCGGGCGATCGGCTTCACCCTCGGCGCCCCCGCCCCGTCCCAACTCGGCGTGGTGGACGGCATCCTGGTCGACCGGGCCTTCGTCGAGGACCGGCAGAAGAACGCCCAGGAGCTCGCCGAGGTCGCCGACGTCGATCCGCCGGCCCCGCACAACATCGCCAACGCTCTTGCCGCGGCGGCCCTCGCCCGGGCCTTCGGGGTGCCCCCCAAGGCCGTACGGGACGGCCTGCGGGCCTTCGTGCCCGACGCCCACCGCATCGCCCACGTGGCCGACGTGGACGGCGTCGCCTACGTCGACGACTCCAAGGCGACCAACACCCACGCTGCGCAGGCCTCGTTGGCGGCGTACGGATCGATCGTGTGGATCGCCGGCGGACTGGCCAAGGGCGCGACCTTCGACGAGCTGGTGGCCGGGTCGGCCAAGCGGCTTCGCGGCGTGGTGCTCATCGGCGCCGACCGCGCCCTGATCCGGGAAGCCCTGGCGCGACACGCCCCGGAAGTACCCGTCGTCGACCTCGACCGGACCGACACTGGGGCGATGTCCGCAGCCGTCCAGGAGGCCCGGCGGCTCGCCGCCGAGGGCGACACGGTGCTCCTCGCCCCCGCCTGCGCCTCCATGGACATGTTCGTCAACTACAACCAGCGCGGTGACGCGTTCGCTCAGGCCGTCCGCGAACTCGGAACCTGACCCGGCCGCCTGCCGGGCGACCTTGGGAGGGACGCGTGGGACCGTCACGGCCGACGTACGGCGCAGCCGAGCGCAGCGGCTGCGCCGCGTACAGCGGAGCGGCAGATGCCCGGTAGCCGCACCGGGCGTCCGCCCGTCCAGCGAACCGTCCGCAGACCTGCCGGCGCCTCCCGGCCGCGCCGCGACAACCCCGTACGACGGCTGCACGCGCGCGTGCAGAAGGCCTGGGACCGGCCGCTGACCGCCTACTACCTGATCTTCGGCGGCAGCCTGCTGATCACCGTGCTGGGCCTCGTGATGGTCTACTCGGCCTCTCAGATCACCGCGCTGCAGATGTCGCTGCCGGGTTCGTTCTTCTTCCGCAAGCAGTTCCTGGCCGCCACCATCGGGGCGGTGCTGCTGCTGGTCGCCTCCCGCATGCCGGTGAAGCTGCACCGCGCTCTCGCCTACCCGATCCTCGCCGGCGCGGTCTTCATGATGGCGCTGGTGCAGGTGCCCGGGATAGGGATGTCGGTCAACGGCAACCAGAACTGGATCTCGCTGGGCGGCTCCTTCCAGATCCAGCCCAGCGAGTTCGGCAAGCTCGCGCTCGTGCTGTGGGGCGCCGACCTGCTCGCCCGCAAACAGGACAAGAAGCTGCTGAGCCAGTGGAAGCACATGCTGGTGCCGCTCGTGCCGGTCGCCTTCATGCTGCTCGGGCTGATCATGCTGGGCGGCGACATGGGCACGGCGATCATCCTCACGGCGATCCTGTTCGGCCTGCTGTGGCTGGCGGGTGCGCCCACGCGGCTGTTCGTCGGCGTGCTGTCGATCGCCGCCACGCTGGGCGTGATCCTCATCAAGACCAGCCCCAACCGCATGGCCAGGCTGCAGTGCATCGGCGCGACCGACCCCGGCCCGGGCGACTCCTGCTGGCAGGCCGTGCACGGCATCTACGCCCTGGCCTCCGGCGGGATCTTCGGTTCCGGGCTCGGGGCGAGTGTGGAGAAATGGGGGCAACTCCCCGAAGCGCACACCGACTTCATCTTCGCCGTCACCGGTGAGGAACTGGGTCTCGCGGGGACGCTGTCGGTCCTCGCCCTGTTCGCGGCTCTAGGCTATGCGGGTATCCGCGTGGCCGGACGCACGGAGGACCCCTTCGTGAGGTATGCCGCGGGAGGCGTGACCACCTGGATCACCGCGCAGGCGGTGATCAACATCGGTGCGGTGCTCGGCCTGCTGCCGATCGCCGGAGTCCCCCTCCCGCTGTTCTCCTACGGGGGCTCCGCCCTGCTGCCGACCATGTTCGCCATCGGGCTGCTGATCGCTTTCGCACGCGACGAGCCCGCTGCGCGGGCGGCGCTTGCGATGCGGCCCCGCCGCTTTGGTAGAAAGCGGGGGGCGGGGGGCTCCGCGTTCGCACGGGGCTTCCGGAGATGGAACACGATGCGACGGCGTGCCTCGGCGGCGCGTCCGTCCGGAGAGCGGTGAATTTCGGTGCATGTCGTACTCGCTGGTGGGGGGACCGCCGGCCACATCGAGCCCGCGCTCGCCCTCGCGGACGCCCTCCGCAGGCAGGACCCCGGTGTGGGGATCACGGCCCTGGGCACGGAGCGCGGCCTGGAGACCACGCTCGTTCCGCAGCGGGGCTACGAGCTCGCGCTGATCCCCGCCGTGCCGCTGCCGCGCAAGCCCACCCCTGAGTTGATCACCGTCCCGGGCCGGCTGCGCGGCACGATCAAGGCCGCCGAGCAGATCCTGGAGCGCACCCGGGCGGACGCGGTCGTCGGCTTCGGCGGTTACGTGGCCCTGCCCGGCTACCTCGCGGCCAAGCGCCTCGGCGTGCCGATCATCGTCCACGAGGCCAACGCCCGCCCCGGGCTGGCCAACAAGATCGGCTCGCGCTACGCGGCCCGGGTGGCCGTCTCCACGCCCGACAGCAAGCTGCGCGACGCCCGCTACATCGGCATCCCGCTGCGCCGCTCCATCGCCACCCTGGACCGCGCCGCCGCCCGTCCCGAGGCCCGGCACATGTTCGGCCTCGACCCCAACCTGCCGACCCTGCTGGTCTCCGGCGGCTCGCAGGGCGCCCGCCGGCTGAACGAGGTCGTCCAGCAGGTCGCGCCCTGGCTGCAGCAGGCCGGCATCCAGATCCTGCACGCGGTCGGCCCGAAGAACGAACTGCCGCAGGTGCAGCAGATGCCGGGGATGCCCCCGTACATCCCGGTACCGTACGTGGACCGGATGGACCTCGCGTACGCCGCCGCCGACATGATGCTCTGCCGCGCGGGCGCGATGACCGTCGCGGAGCTCTCCGCCGTCGGGCTCCCGGCCGCCTACGTCCCGCTGCCCATCGGCAACGGCGAACAGCGGCTGAACGCCCAGCCGCTGGTGAAGGCGGGCGGCGGTCTGCTGGTCGACGACGCGGAACTGACCCCCGAGTGGGTGCGGGAGACCGTCCTGCCCGTGCTCGCCGATCCGCACCGGCTGTACGAGATGTCCCGGGCCGCGAGCGAGTTCGGCCGCCGGGACGCCGACGAACTGCTCGTCGGCATGGTGTACGAGGCGATCGCCGCCTCCCGTGCACACCGTTAGGCACGATGGACGAAAGGGCAGGGGAGCGTGGCCGGATCCGCCACCGCCGAGCGCGGTGCACGCCAGCAGGAGTCGTCCGGCCCGCCCCTTGTCCGGCGGTTGGGGCCGCGCCGGCTTCGTATGATCATCGTTCTCGCGCTGGTCGTCTCCCTCCTCGGTGCGGGCGTCGTCTGGGCGCTGTACGGCTCGCAGTGGCTGCGGGTGCGGGAGGTCACCGTCACCGGCACCGCCGTGCTGACCCCGCAACAGGTGCGCGAAGTCGCCGACGTGAGCGTCGGAACTCCGCTCATTTCGGTCGACACCGACGCGATCGAGGCGAGGCTCCGCAAGGAATTGCCCCGGATCGACTCGGTTGAGGCGGTCCGTTCCTGGCCGCACGAAATCAGTGTGAAAGTGGTCGAGCGAACGCCGGTTCTCCTGGTCCGAAAAGGGGCGAACTTCGTGGAAGTGGACGACGAGGGCGTCCGTTTCGCCACGGTTTCCGAGGCCCCCAAAGGCATCCCGATGCTGGAAATGGCGACCTCCTCCTCGCGATCGGCGGCGGCGAGTCTGCGCCGTTTCGGAGCGGCCCGGCTGACGCGGGAGGCGGTCCGGGCGGCCGGCTCGCTGCCGTCCGCCGTCGCCCGCGAGACACGGCTGGTCAAGGTCCGTTCCTACGACGACATCGCACTGCGGCTCAACGACGGCCGCACGGTGGCCTGGGGCAGCGCCGAGAACGGCGCCGCCAAGGGCCGTGCGCTGACCGCTCTCATGAAAGCCGCCCCGGCCGCGCGGCACTTCGACGTCAGCGCTCCCACCGCCCCTGCGTCATCGGGGAGTTGACGCACATCAGCGCAGGCCAGCACCCTGGTTGGGCAGTGACATGGCTGATCACATAGGGTGAAAAGAAAAACGGGAGGTTCGGCGTGTTCGTTGAACGGGCGCCACTTGTCGACTTAGTGTCCTGTTCAGAAGACTTCAAGGAACGGACACACTGGTAACCCTAAACTTCAGCGTTAGGGTTCGGGTCGGCGAAACGGACCGTCCCATTCGGCATCAGTCGTCGGATCGCATCACCTGTGACGCGACGACACGTAACTCGAGGCGAGAGGCCTTCGACGTGGCAGCACCGCAGAACTACCTCGCAGTCATCAAAGTCATCGGTGTCGGCGGCGGTGGTGTCAATGCCATCAACCGGATGATCGAGGTCGGTCTCAAGGGCGTCGAGTTCATCGCCATCAACACGGACGCGCAGGCGCTGTTGATGAGCGACGCCGACGTCAAACTCGACGTCGGCCGCGAACTCACCCGCGGACTCGGCGCCGGCGCCAACCCGGCCGTCGGCCGCAAGGCGGCCGAGGACCACCGCGAGGAGATCGAGGAGGTCCTCAAGGGGGCCGACATGGTCTTCGTGACGGCCGGAGAGGGCGGCGGCACCGGCACCGGCGGCGCGCCGGTCGTGGCCAACATCGCCCGCTCCCTGGGCGCCCTCACCATCGGCGTGGTCACCCGCCCGTTCACCTTCGAGGGCCGGCGCCGCGCCAACCAGGCCGAGGACGGCATCGCCGAACTCCGCGAAGAGGTCGACACGCTCATCGTCATCCCCAACGACCGGCTGCTGTCCATCTCGGACCGCCAGGTCTCGGTCCTCGACGCCTTCAAGTCGGCCGACCAGGTCCTGCTCTCCGGCGTCCAGGGCATCACCGACCTCATCACCACGCCCGGTCTGATCAACCTCGACTTCGCCGACGTGAAGTCGGTCATGTCCGAGGCCGGTTCGGCCCTCATGGGCATCGGCTCGGCCCGGGGCGACGACCGTGCGGTGGCCGCCGCCGAGATGGCGATCTCCTCGCCGCTCCTGGAGGCCTCCATCGACGGCGCCCGGGGCGTGCTGCTCTCCATCTCCGGCGGCTCCGACCTCGGCCTGTTCGAGATCAACGAGGCCGCCCAGCTGGTCAGCGAGGCCGCCCACCCCGAGGCCAACATCATCTTCGGCGCCGTCATCGACGACGCCCTCGGCGACGAGGTCCGGGTCACCGTGATCGCGGCCGGCTTCGACGGCGGCCAGCCGCCGGCCCGCCGCGAGACCGTCATGGGCTCGTCCTCGGCCCGGCGCGACGAGCCCACTCCGGTACGGCAGCCCGAGAGCCGCCCGTCCTTCGGCTCGCTCGGCAGCGTGACCCCGAAGGAGGAGCCGGAGCCGGCGCCCGAGCCGGTGGCCGACCTCCCGTCGTCCCCGCCGGTGCCGCCGTCGCGGACCTACTCGGACAGCGCGGCCGAGGAGCTGGACGTGCCGGACTTCCTGAAGTGATAGGACAGCGCGAGAGCGTGAGCGGCGCGCACTTCGCCTTCACCGACCGGTGGGGCGGGGTGAGCGCCGTTCCGTATGAGCAGCTCAACCTCGGCGGAGCGGTCGGCGACGAGTCCGACGCCGTGCTCGCCAACCGTGAGCGAGCCGCCGAGTCGCTCGACCTCGACCCGAGCCGGGTCGTCTGGATGAACCAGGTGCACGGCGCCGACGTCGCCGAGGTCGAGGGGCCGTGGGCCACCCGGCCCGTCCCCGAGGTGGACGGCCTGGTCACCGCCACCCGCGGGCTGGCCCTCGCCGTGCTGACCGCGGACTGCGTGCCGGTCCTGCTGGCCGACCCGGTCGCGGGCGTCGTCGCCGCCGCTCACGCGGGAAGACCAGGGATGGTCAAGGGGATCGTGCCCGCCGCGGTCGACGCGATGACGTCGCTCGGGGCCGACCCCGCCCGGATCGTCGCCCGCACCGGACCCGCCGTGTGCGGGCGGTGTTACGAGGTGCCGGAAGCGATGCGCGCCGAGGTCGCCGCCGTCGAACCGGCCGCGCACGCCGAGACCGGCTGGGGCACTCCGGCCGTCGACGTCGCCGCCGGGGTGCACGCACAGCTCGACCGACTCGGGGTACGTGACCGGGTGCGGTCGCCCGTGTGCACAAGGGAGTCGAAGGACCATTTCTCATACCGCCGCGATCGCACCACGGGGCGACTCGCGGGATATGTCTGGCTGGACTGATAGGGCATGACGGACCGTAAGGACGAACTCGCCGCGAACCTGGCGAAAGTGGAGGAGCGCATCGCCGCAGCGTGCGCGACCGCCGGACGGGGGCGGGACGAGGTGACCCTGATCGTGGTCACCAAGACCTATCCGGCGAGCGACGTGCGCATCCTGTCCGGACTCGGCGTGCGCCATGTCGCCGAGAACAAGGACCAGGACGCGGCGCCGAAGGCGGCCGAGTGCTCCGACCTGCCGCTGAGCTGGCACTTCGTCGGGCAGCTGCAGACCAACAAGGCGCGTTCGGTGGTCGGTTACGCGGATGTCGTGCAGTCCGTCGACCGCGCCAGGCTGGTGACGTCGCTGTCGAAGGAGGCGGTGCGGGCGGGACGCGAGGTGGGCTGCCTCATCCAGGTCGCCCTCGACGCCGGGGTCAGCGGGCGGGGCGAACGGGGCGGCGTGGCCCCGGGCGGCGTCGCGGAGTTGGCCGACCTGGTGGCCGGCTCCCCGGGGCTGCGGCTCGACGGACTGATGACGGTCGCCCCTCTGACCGGGGAGTTCGCCGGACGCCAACGAGCGGCGTTCGGGCGGTTGATGGATTTGTCGACTGACCTGCGCCGAGCTCATCCGGCTGCGAACATGGTGTCCGCCGGGATGAGTGCGGATCTCGAGGAGGCCGTGGCGGCCGGAGCGACACATGTACGCGTCGGCACTGCGGTACTCGGAGTCCGCCCCGGGCTCGGGTAACGTCGCCAGGAAGTCGGACCACAGCAGAAAATATGGTCATTACCGCCGAAAGGCGGCCATAAGGGCCACGTGGATCGAGGGACTTGGCAGTAGGAAGTCGATCCACCACAGAGCGGAGGACTCAGAGCATGGCCGGCGCGATGCGCAAGATGGCGGTCTACCTCGGCCTCGTGGAGGACGATGGGTACGACGGCAGGGGATTCGACCCCGACGACGACTTCGAACCCGAGCTCGACCCGGAGCCCGAGCGGGATCACCGGCGACACGAGTCGGCGCACCAGTCCCACGGCGCACATCAGTCCCAAAGGGACGAAGAGGTGCGAATCGCTCAGCCGCCCGCCCCTCGTGAGCCGGTGGCGCGATCTTCTTCGCTCCCCGCGGAATCCGGGCGTCCGGCGCGCATCGCGCCCGTGGCGTCCATCACACAAGAACGTCAGTCCCTGGAGAAGAACGCACCGGTGATCATGCCCAAGGTCGTGTCGGAACGAGAGCCGTACCGGATCACCACGCTTCACCCTCGGACCTACAACGAGGCCCGTACCATCGGGGAACACTTCCGTGAGGGCACCCCTGTGATCATGAATCTGACTGAGATGGATGACACAGACGCGAAGCGACTTGTCGACTTTGCGGCCGGTTTGGTGTTTGGTCTTCACGGCAGCATCGAGCGGGTGACGCAGAAGGTGTTCCTGTTGTCGCCTGCTAACGTCGATGTCACGGCGGAGGACAAGGCCCGCATCGCAGAAGGCGGGTTCTTCAACCAGAGCTGAGACACAAGACCGGTAGAAGCAGTACAAAGCAGTACAGAGCAGCACGGAAACAGGGGAGAGGGAAGCACCGAACATGGGCGTGGTCCTGGATGTCGTCTACATCGCGCTGATGGTGTTCCTCATCGTGCTCATCTTCCGGTTGGTCATGGACTACGTCTTCCAGTTCGCCCGCTCATGGCAGCCCGGCAAGGCGATGGTGGTCGTTCTGGAGGCCACCTACACTGTCACCGATCCACCGCTCAAGCTTCTGCGGCGGGTAATCCCGCCGTTGCGTCTCGGGGGCGTGGCGCTCGACCTGTCCTTCTTCGTACTGATGATCATCGTTTACATCCTGATCTCGATCGTGAGCAAGCTGTGAGCGATGTGAACTACCGTCTTGCCGATGCCGACGACTACGTTGAGGTGAAGAGATGCCGTTGACCCCCGAGGACGTGCGGAACAAGCAGTTCACGACCGTCCGCCTCCGAGAAGGCTATGACGAGGACGAGGTCGATGCCTTCCTCGACGAGGTCGAAGCCGAACTGACCCGCCTGCTCCGTGAGAACGAGGATCTGCGGGCCAAACTGGCCGCGGCCACGCGCGCTGCTGCCCAGAACCAGCAGAACATGCGCAAGCCTCCGGAGCAGGACCAGCAGGGCGGCATGCAGCAGCAGGGCGGCATGCAGCAGGGCGGCATGCAGCAAGGCGGCATGCAGCAGGGCGGTATGCAGCAGCAGGGCATGCCCCAGCAGGGGATGCCCCCGCAGGGAATGCCGCAGCAGGGCATGCGAGGTCCCGGCGGACCGGTGCCCGCGGGCATATCGGGCCCGCCGCAGCAGCAGATGGGCGGCCCCATGGGTGGCCCGCCCCAGCTGCCGAGCGGCGCCCCGCAGCTGCCCGCCGGTCCCGGCGGTCAGGGTGGTCCCCAGGGTCCCGGCCCCATGGGCCAGGGCATGGGTCCCGGCCCGATGGGTCAGGGTCCGATGGGCCAGGGCCCCATGGGTCAGGGTCCGATGGGTGGCCAGCCCATGCAGCAGCAGATGGGCGGTCCGATGGGCGGCCCCATGGGCGGTCCGATGGGCGGCCCCGGTCAGGGCCCCGGTGGCGACAGCGCCGCCCGTGTCCTCTCGCTGGCCCAGCAGACCGCCGACCAGGCGATCGCCGAGGCCCGTTCCGAGGCCAACAAGATCGTCGGCGAGGCCCGCAGCCGCGCTGAGGGTCTCGAGCGGGACGCCCGCGCCAAGGCCGACGCCCTGGAGCGGGACGCGCAGGAGAAGCACCGCGTCGCGATGGGCTCCCTGGAGTCCGCCCGCGCCACGCTGGAGCGCAAGGTCGAGGACCTGCGCGGCTTCGAGCGCGAGTACCGCACGCGTCTGAAGTCGTACCTCGAGTCCCAGCTGCGTCAGCTGGAGACGCAGGCGGACGACTCCCTCGCGCCGCCGCGTACTCCGGCCACGGCTTCCCTGCCGCCGTCCCCGGCGCCCTCCATGGCTCCGGCGGGCGCAAGCGCCCCGTCCTACGGCGGCAACCCGGGCATGGGCGCGCCGAGCCCGGCTGCCCCGTCCTACGGCGGTCAGCAGCAGATGTCTCCGGCGATGACTCAGCCGATGGCTCCGGTACGTCCGCAGGGTCCCTCCCCGATGGGCCAGGCTCCCTCGCCGATGCGCGGCTTTCTCATCGACGAGGACGACAACTGACGGCCAGTAGTACGCCTTAGGCGTCGGCAGCGTTCAAAGGGCGGGACCCCGGATCACCTCCGGGGTCCCGCCCTTTTTACGCGCGTTGCGACCGAACACCGCCGGCCTGCGTGCCATGGGTGGTGGCAAGGCAAGCAGCCGCAGGAGCACGCCCGGGCCGACGCGGAGACGCTGCGGGCACGGCAGCGGGTGGCGGCGAGGCCCCGGCAGGGGGTGGCGACGCCGCGGGGCCCGGATCCCTCAGGGATCCGGG
>NZ_JBMNDR010000111.1:0-24036 GCF_052543235.1 Streptomyces sp. SAS_272
GCCGCCGCCTGGCGGCGGGCGGCGGCCGGCGGCCGGCAGGCGGCAGGCGGCAGGCGGCGGCTTCCCGTGGGCTCTGCGGCTGCATCGCCCGGCCCGGGGCCACGGCGGCCGCAGGGCGGCCTTCGCGCGGCGGCGGACGACGGCGTCACAGTGCCCGCGCTCTGCCGGCTGCCGTGCGCCGTCTGCGGCCTGTCACGGCGTGGGCGGTTCAGCGGACGGCGGACTGGGCGAGCCTGCTGAGATCCTCGGCGATGGCCGCGGTCACCGCGTCCTGCTGCGGGGTCAGGAAGAAGTGCCCGCCGGGGAAACTGCGGAACGTGAACGGGCCGCTGGTGAAGTCCCGCCACGCCATGGCCTGTTCGAGTCCGACCCGCGGGTCGGACTCCCCCGTCAGGACACTCACAGGACACCTCAGCGGGGCCAACGGACCGTCAGGCCGGTAACGGTAAGTCTCGATCGCGGTGAAATCAGCGCGCATCGCCGGCAACACCATACGCAGGATCTCCTCGTCGGCCAGCACACCCGGATCAGTCCCGGACAACGCGCTCATCTCCGCGATCAGCGCCTGATCGCCACGCGTGTGCACATCCTCCCCCGCATACAGATCAGGGGCACGACGCCCGGACACGATCAGACCCAGCGGCGGCCGGCCCGCCCGCTCCATCCGACGGGCGACCTCGAAGCCCAGGATCCCGCCCATGCTGTGACCGAACAGGACCAACGGCACATCGTCATAAGCCCGCAACACGCCATAGATCTCCTCCACCAGAGCGTCCACCGACGTCAACGCAGGCTCATGCCGCCGGTCCTGACGCCCGGGATACTGCACCGCGAGCACATCCGCGTACGCCGCGAGGATCCGCGAGTAGGAGAAGAAAGACGACGCGGTGCCACCCGCATGCGGCAGACAGACCAGCCGCACCCCACCGCCCCCACCGCCCCCACCGCCCCCACCCGGATGAAAACGCCGGACCCACAACTCTGCACTGCCCTCGTCGATGCTCATACCCCCAGACCGTAGCCCCACCGCTTTAAGCACCACTAGCGCCACCCACACACCCCACCCCACCCCGCCCCAACCCCCAACCCCCTCGCCGTACCGACCACGACACACCCCACAACAACCCCCCACACCCCACCCACCCAGACACATCCACGCGGCGGCGCCCCAGAAACCGGGGGGCGCCCCTATGACTTTGGTCAAGGGGTGATCGGGGTTGGCGGCTGGTAGAAGGTGCCGTCGCGGAGCATCGCGAAGAGCACGTCGGCTCGGCGTCGGGCGAGGCAGAGCAGGGCCTGGGTGTGGTGCTTTCCCTGGGCGATCTTTTTGTCGTAGTAGGTGCGGGAGGCCGGGTCGGCAAGCGCGGCGAACACGGAGAGGAAGAAAAACCCGTTTGAGCTGCTTGTTCCCTCTGCGGGAAGTGTTCGCCGCGAATGGAGGACCCGGAGCTCCTGGTGGCCGGGGCGAGGCCGGCACAGGCAGCGAAGTCGGCGGGGGACGCGAACGCGGTGCCGTCGCCGACGTCGATGAGGATTCGGGCTCCGGTCCTGATGCCGATGCCGATGCCGATGCCGGGCATGGACATCAGGACCTTGGAAAGAGGGTGGGCCCCGGCAGGTGCTCGAAGTCGGCGGCAACTCCACGGCCAACGGAGCGGCCGTCGACCAGTGGATGGCGCTGAACCAGCCCCACCAGGCGTGGACCATCCAGTGACCGAGTGAACGAAAGGGCCCGAACGCCCGGCGGCCGCCCCGTGAACGGGGCGGCCGCCGAGTGGTTCATGTGGGGTGTCAGTCCACGTTCACCAGCTTCCACAGCTGGCTGTCGGCGCCGGTGTCCGCCGACTGCACGAGCTGAGTGCCTCCCGAGGACACGGTGAGCAGGTCGTTGCTGTTCACGTTCTTGATCTTGTAGTAGCCGTTCGAGGTGGCGACCAGGTTCCAGCGCTGGTTCGCGACGTTGGTGTCGGACGACTGGACGATGTTCGCGCCGTCCGTGGTGACGCCACCGTTGACGTCCATCAGCAGGCCGCTGTTCCGGCTGACGATCTCGTAGCTGCCGTCACCCACCGGGCTGAAGACCCAGTTCTGGTTCACGGCTCCGGTGTCGGTCCACTGGATGACGCTGGCTCCGGCGGACGTCGATCCGCCCGAGACGTCGACCGTCTTGGAACTGCCCTTGTTGACGATCTTGTAGTTGCCGGTCGTCACGGGGAACCCGATGGAGGCGAACGCGTCCAGTGCGCAGGCGGTGCCGGACGAGGCGGCGTTCTTCGTGCCGGTGCACACCACCCTGATCGTGTGGGGGCCCGCCCCGACGTCCGTCTTCTCGAACAGCGGCACCTGCTTCGTCACCGTCGAGGCATAGGCGTCGATGCCCGCCTGGGCGAGGGTGCCGTCGATGTAGACGTCCACCTTGCCCATGTTCGGCTGCGTCATGCTCAGGTACCGGACGCCCGAGCCGGTGAACGAGAACTCGGCGTAGTTGCCCGCCGTGCTCGTGAACTTCTCCGACCCGTTCATGTCCTTGGTGTCGTTCCAGTTCGACCACGTGCCGGAGTAGGTCACCCCGGCCGCCTTGTCGTCGACGTGGTTCCAGCGCTGTCGCACGAGCGCCTTCGACGCGGCGGAGGCGTTGCCCTGGGCGTCGAGAACGTAGAGGCGGTAGTCACCGGCGGCCTGCGGGACGTTGATGCTGGTCGCGGTGCCACTCGCGCTGGTCATGGTGGGACCGGCGGTGAACGTGCTCGTACCGGAGGGAGCCAGCCAGAGGGTCCTGGTCGAGTCTCCCGGGCTGCGCACCGGAATGGTCACGTCACCCTTGCCGGTGAAGACGCTGGTGGGCAGCGCGTAGTCCTGAAGCGTCGTGTTGGCGGCGGGGACGATGTCCTTGTAGGCGTTTTCCAGGCCCGCGTTCACGGCGATGTGGTACGCCTGAGACGGCCACACGTTGTCCCGGTACACGCGCACGTTGTCGATGGTGCTGCTCGTCACGCTTTTGCTGAAGATCGTGTTGCGGGGGCCGTAGTTGTTGGTGACGGTCAGGTTGTTCTGCCGTCCCCAGGTGCCGGTGTTCATGACCCACATGACGTTCGGGTCCACGTCGAGGACGTTGTCGTGCTCGTTGATGTACGCGGAGCCCTCGTCGGGGTGGATCCCGTACCGGTGGCCGGCCGGCTCACCCTGGATGAAGTTGTTGCTGATCTCGGTGCCCGGCTGCTTGCCCAGCGTGTAGATCGGAGCGGAGTCACCGAGCACCTGCATGGTGTCGATGAGCTCGTTGTACTTGACGGTGTTGTTCTTCGCCGTCGTGGTCGGGGACCCGGGGTGGATGACGTTGGAGTTCGACGTACCGTCGAAGTTGTCCCATCCCCAGCCGAGCGTGACGCCCGCCCAGGGGGACTTCTCGATCCGGTTGTGCTCCAGGTCCAGGGTGTCGACGAAGTACGCCGACACAGGGCTGGAGCCCTGGAACAGGACCGCGCTGTCGTAGAGGTAGTTGTCGGTGACGGTGATGTTCTTGCAGACGCCCTCGACGCTCGCCGGGTACTTCTCGTGGGGGTCGTTCGGGTCGGGGTCCGCGTTCCCTATGTAGACGTGCTGGGGGTGTCCCACGGTGAGGGCGGATCCGGCGATGTCATTGGTGAAGTTGCCGGTCAGCTGCGAGTCGGTCACGTCGTTGGCCAGGGTGATCCCGTCGGCGCCGGTGTGCTGCACGGTGTCGCGCTGGAGGACGATCCCGTCGGCGCTCTCGATCTGGACGGCAGCCGGCGGCAGGTCGACGTTGCGGTACGAGTAGGCGTGGAAGTTCTGCGTCGTGTACACGTTCGTGCTGGCGTTGCCCTGCTGGCCCTGCCGGAACACGGAGCCCGCCACGTTGGTCAGATTCCAGTCGGAGTGCTCGACCGTGAGACCGGAGAGGGTGATGTTCTTCGCGTGGTCGGACGTGGACGTGCCGGCGATCTTGATGATGGTGGACACGTTGTTCGGTGCGAAGACCTGCGCCGTCGTCATGTCGTCCGAACTCGACTTGTAGTAGTAGACCGTGTGGGTGGACTTGTCGAAGTAGAACTCGCCCGGCTGGTCCAGAAACTCGTACGCGTTCATGAACGTCTGCCCACCGGTGGGCTGGAAGTTGGCGTTGAACGCGGCCTGGGCTATCGCCGCGCCCGGCTCCTGGAGCTTGGCCACGCGGTTGGTTCCGCCCGAGCTCATGGTGACCTGGCTGACACCCACGATCGACGTGGTCCAGGTAGTCGCCGTCTGGATCTCGACGTCGTCCTGGTTGGACGCGATGGCAGGCAGGTCGGAGAGGCTGTACTTGATCTGGTCGCACGTCGTTTTCGGCGAGTCCCAGGCCCAGGAGGGCTGGGGGCTCGGGAAGCTGTAATTCGCGTAACATCCGGCCGAGTTGATCGTCTTCGACGCCATCCGGGCGCGCTTGCCGTTGACGTAGAGCGAGCGGAGCTTGTTGTCGCGGTCGAGGGTGGCCTTCCAGATGTTCCCGCTCTGCTGGCTCCAGCCGGTCACCGGAACACCGCCGTCCAGGACCGGCTTCTCGCCCGGGTACGCGGCGTAGACCACGCGGTGCCCGTTCGTTCCCGAGTCGGCCGAGGTGAAGCTGATGGTGCTGCTCACCGGGTAGGTGCCGCCCCGGAGGAAGACGTTGATGTCCCCGGTCATGTTGCTGTTGACCGTGCGCACGACATCCCACGCGTGCTGCAGGGTCTTGAACGGCGCCGCAATCGTGCCGGCGTTGGAGTCGTCACCGTTGGGGGCGACGTAGTACGTCGCCTGGGTGGCGGCCGAGGCAGGGGTGGGCGTCGTGAGGGAGGTCAGCACGGCGGCGGAGACCGCCGCCGCGAGTGCCGCCGGCAGGAGACGACGGCGGACGGAGGAGGCGGAGTGTCTGCCTCTCCTGGTGGTTCTGGCGCTCGAATCGGTGTACACGGGGCGGCTCCACGAGGGTGTTCTCTGGGCTTGACGGTCCAAGGGGTTGTTGTCACGGGGTGGTGCGGCTCACTCAGCGCTTGCGCTCTGAGGGTTTCGGGGCGGGCAGCCGTCGCCGCCCGCAGTGGGCACGTCGGCCCTGATCAGCCCCTGCGCACGCAGCTCGTCCCAGAGACCGTCGGGGATGGACCGGGCGTGCAGTGAGACATTGCGCCGGACCTGTTCCGCGGTGCGCATGCCGAGGGTGACGTTGACGACGGCGGGGTGCGCGAAGGGGAAGGCGATGGCGGCGGCCGGCAGGGTGGTGCCGTGGGACTCGCAGACCTCGGCGATGGCGAGGGCCCGCTGCACGAGGTCGGTCGGGGCGTCCTGGTAGTCGTACTTCATGCCCTCGGCGGGCCGGTCGCGGGAGAGGAGGCCGGAGTTGAAGACGCCGACCGCGACGACGCTCTTGCCGTGGGCCTGCGCGGCGGGCAGGACGTCGTCGAGGGCGGACTGGTCGAGCAGGGTGTAGCGGCCGGCGAGCATCACGACGTCGGCGGCGGTCTCGCGCAGGAAGCGGGCGAGCATGGCGGACTGGTTCATGCCGGCGCCGATCGCCCCGATCACGCCCTGGTCGCGGAGTGCGGCGAGCGCGGGCATCGCTTCGTCGGCGGCCTGCTGCCAGTGGTCGTCGGGGTCGTGGAGGTAGACGATGTCGATGCGGTCCAGGCCGGTGCGCTCCAGTGTTTCGTCAAGGGAGCGCAGGATGCCGTCCCGGCTGAAGTCCCATTGCCGGCGCAGGTCGTCGCGGACAGCGAACCCCTCGGTGTCGACACCGCGGGGGTGCTCGTTGGGGACCAGGAGGCGGCCCACCTTGGACGAGACGACGTACTCCTCGCGGGGCCGCTCGCGCAGGGCGGCACCGAGCCGGCGTTCAGAGAGGCCCAGGCCGTAGTGCGGCGCGGTGTCGAAGTAGCGGATGCCCGCGTCCCAGGCGGCATCGATCGCGGCCGACGCCGCTCGGGGGGCGGTCACCCGGTACAGGTTGCCGATCACCGCGGCGCCGAAGCCGAGTTCGGTGACGGCGACCGGCGTGTGCTGGATCTTCCGGTGGTGCATGACGTGCTCCTGGGACAGGGGTGGGGGACGCCGGTCAGCGTCGGACGTGGGCCGAGCCGCCGTCGACGAGCGACTCGACCTCGGAGAGGGTGGCCATGGAGACATCGCCGGGAGTGGTCATGACCAGGGCGCCGTGGGCGGTGCCGTAGGCGAGGGCACGCTCCAGGGAGTGACCGGCGAGCAGGCCGTAAATCAGTCCGGCGGCGAAGCCGTCGCCGGAGCCGATGCGGTCCAGGACATGCAGGCCGGGCGTGCGGGGACCGGCGACGTATCCGGTCTCGGCGGACCAGGCTGCCGAGCTCCAGTCGTTCACACCCGCCGAAGGCACCTCACGCAGCGTCGTCGCGAGCACACCGGCACCGGGCAGCAGGTCGGCCACCGCGGCGAGCGCGTCCGGCACCTCGTCGGCCGTGAACCGCACGGCGCCCGGATGGTCGCCCGCGAGGCCGAGGGCGCCCACCACGACGTCGGCGTGCCGGGCCAGGCGCAGGTCGACGTCGCGGGCCCGCTCAGGTCCGCCGCGGCCGGCCCAGAGGCTGGAGCGGTAGTTGGGGTCGTAGGAGACGGTGACGCCGTGCCGGCGCGCGGCCGCCATCGCCTCGTCGGCGACGTCCACCGTGGACTCCGACAGGCCCGCGAAGATCCCACCGGTATGGAACCAGCGGGCCCCGGCCGAGAACACCGTGTCCCAGTCCACGTCGCCCTTGCGCAGCTGGGACACGGCGGTGTTCGCGCGGTCGCTGACGCCGAGCGCGCCACGGATGCCGTAGCCGCGCTCGACGAAGTTGAGACCGTTGCGGGCGGTGCGGCCGATGCCGTCGTCGGGCAGCCAGCAGATCCTGGAGGCGTCCACCCCGCCCTGGAGGATCAGGTCCTCGACGAGGCGTCCGACCGCGTTGTCCGCCAGGGCGGTGACGACGGCGGTGCGGTGTCCGAAGCAGCGGCGCAGGCCGCGTACGACGTTGTACTCGCCGCCGCCCTCCCACACCTGGAAGCTGCGGGCGGTGCGGATCCGGCCCTCACCGGGGTCGAACCGCAGCATCACCTCGCCCAGGGCGATCACGTCGGCCATGGCGTGCTCCGCTCCACCGCTTCGGCGGTCAGCCGGCGGATCTCCGCGTAGTCGCCGCTCCTGAGGAGGGCGGGGGTGACCATCCAGCTGCCGCCGACGGCGAGGACCGCCGGTTCGGAGAGGTAGCCGGGCAGCGCGGCGGAGTCTATGCCGCCGGTCGGCATGAACCGCACCCCGGGGAAGGGGGCGGCGAGTGCCCGCAGCATCGTCCGGCCGCCGAGCGGCTCGGCCGGGAACAGCTTGACCGTGTCGATGCCGGCCTTGACCGCGCGCATCACCTCGGTGGCCGTCGCCACACCCGGCGCGACCGGGACACCCAACGCCCGGGCCGCGTCGAGGACCTCGTCGTCGAGTCCGGGCGAGACGAGGAAGCGCGCCCCGGCCGCCACGGCCCGCTCCGCCTGCTCGGCGGTGAGCACCGTGCCGGCGCCGACGACCAGACCGCCCTCGGCGGCCATCGCCTTCACGACCTGCTCGGCGTCCGGGGTGCGGAAGGTGACCTCCGCGCTGCGCGCACCGCCCGCCGCCAGGGCGCGGGCCAGCGGGGCGGCGGTGCCGAGGTCCGGCACGGTCAGGACGGGCACGATCCGCGCCTCGGCGAGCAGCCCGGTGAGGTCGGTGGTCATCGGCCCAGCCACCCGCCGTCGACCGGGAGCACGGTGCCGTGGACGTAGGCGGCCGCGTCCGAGGCCAGGAACACGGTGGCGCCCGCCAGGTCGTCGGCGCTGCCCCAGCGCGCGGCCGGGATCCGGTCCAGGATCGCTTTGCTGCGCGTCGGGTCGTCCTGGAGCGCCTGGGTGTTGTCGGTGGCGATGTA
Source organism: Streptomyces sp. SAS_272 (assembly GCF_052543235.1). Classification (NCBI taxonomy): domain Bacteria; kingdom Bacillati; phylum Actinomycetota; class Actinomycetes; order Kitasatosporales; family Streptomycetaceae; genus Streptomyces; species Streptomyces sp. SAS_272. The sequence goes on from NZ_JBMNDR010000111.1 coordinate 7,941, forward strand.
GCCCGGCGCGATGGCGTTGACGTTGACGCCGTGCGGAGCCCACTCGTTGGCCAGCGCCTTGGTGAGACCGGCGACGCCGTGCTTGGCGGCGGTGTAGCCGGGGACGGTGATGCCGCCCTGGAAGCTCAGGAGGGAGGCGGTGAAGATGACCTTCCCACGGCCGCGCGCCACCATCGAAGCGCCGACCGCACGGGCCAGCGCGAACTGGGCGCTCAGGTTGACCTGGAGGACCAGGTCCCAGTCGGCGTCGAGGTGTTCGGCAGCGGGGGCCCGCCGGATGGTGCCCGCGTTGTTGACGAGGATGTCCACCGGACGCTCCCGGCCCGCGAGGTCCGCGCCCAGGGTCCGGACTGCCGCGGGGTCGGCAAAGTCGGTACGGATCGCCTCGAAGGTGCGCCCGGCGGCGGTGACGTCCTTCTCCACGTCGCTGCCGGTCTCCTCCAGCGAGGCGCTCATCCCGATGACGTCCGCGCCGGCCTCCGCGAGGGCGCGGGCCATGGCCCGGCCGATCCCGCGCCGGGCGCCGGTGACGACGGCGAGCCGTCCGCTGAGGTCGAAGGCGTTCATACGGCGGCCTCCTGGGCCTCGTCGGTGCAGTCCACCAGGATCTTCATCACGTTGCCGCCGCCCTCCAGCGCCTCGAAGGCGGCCGGCGCCTGGGTGAGCGGGACGACCTTGCTGATCAGCCGGTCGGCTGGAATCGTGCCGTCGGCGACCAGGACGACCGCCTTCTCGAAGTCGGCGCGGTCGTACAACCGGGCGCCGACGAGGGTGAGTTCGCGCCAGAAGAAGCGGTGCAGGTTCACCTCGCGGGGGCGCGAGTGGATCGCGACCAGGCACAGCCGGCCGCGTACGCCGAGCACGTCGACCGCGGTGTCCACGCCGCCCGCGGCACCGGAGACCTCGAAGGCGACGTCCGCTCCCGCGTCCCCGGTCCACTCACGCACGAGTGCGGCCAGGTCCTCGGCGGCCGGGTCCCACACGATCAGGCCCAACTCCTCGGCGAGCAGGCGGCGGTAGGCGCTCAGCTCCACCACCCGCACGTCCCCGCCGGCGGCCTGGAGGACCAGCGCGATCAGGACGCCGACCGGGCCGCCGCCGACCACGACGACCCTCTCGCCCTCGCGCACCCCGGCGCGGCCGACGTCGTGCACCGCGACGGCGGTGGGCTCGACGAGCGCCGCCCGGTCCAGCGGGAGGGACTCGGGCAGCCTTATGAGAGTGGAGGCGGGCACGGTCCAGCGCTGCTGCATGGCACCGGGGGAGTCGATGCCGATGAAGTCCAGGTGCCGGCAGATGTGCTGGTGGCCGTTGCGGCAGGCCGGGCAGGTGTCGTCCCAGCGCAGCGGCATCACGGTGACCGCGTCGCCGGGCGCCCAGTCCTCGACGTCCGGGCCCACCCGGACCACCCGTCCGGACATCTCGTGCCCGAGGACGGCGGGCGCGGTGACCCGGGCGTCCATGTCGCCGTGGAAGATGTGCAGGTCGGTCCCGCAGATGCCGACGTAGGCGGGGGCCAGCTCCACCTCACCGGGTCCAGGCGGCGCGCTGTGGGCGGGGGCCGTGTCCAGGGTGCGGGCGGACAGATAACGGGCGGCTAGCGTCATGGGGGGTCAGGGTCCCTTCGGCGCGGACGGTCCCCGCGGATGCTGAGTGGCTCGGCATCGGTGCAGGTGCGTCCCGCGCTGGTTCGTGCGGGTTCGTGCGGGCTCGTGCGGGCTCGTGCGGGCTCGTGCGGGCTCGTGCGGTGAGTGTCCCCAGGGGGATCAGGTCGTAGGGGCCGCGGTGTCGCTCTCCCCGACGACCCCGGTGAGGCCGTAGAACGTGCTCGCCGTGTCGGCCAGGAGCGCGTGGACATCGCCGGCGCTCCAGCCGGTGAGGAGTTCGTCCACGGTGGCGGCCCACCGGTTCCAGCCCCCGGCGAGGTTGGCGACCGGCCAGTCCGAGCCGAACATCAGCCGCTCGGGCCCGAAGGCGGAGACCAGCACGTCCCAGGCGGGGCGGATGTCGGCGGTGGTCCAGCGGGTGCGGTCGGCCTCGGTGATCAGCCCGGAGACCTTGCAGACCACGTGGGGGTGAGCGGCCAGCCGCCGGATTCCGCGTTCCCAGTCGGCGATGTCCTGTTGGACCAGGTCCGGCTTGCCCGCATGGTCGAGCACCTGGGGCAGGTCGGGGAAGCGTTCGGCGAGCCGGGCCGCCTGGTCGAGCTGGTGGTCGCGCACCAGCACGTCGTAGCGCAGTCCGCGATCCCTGGCCGCCCCCAACCCGCGTTCCACGTCCGGGCGTTGCAGCCAGTCGGGGTCGGTCTCGCCCTGCACGAGGTGCCGCAGCGAGCGCAGGTACCCGCCGCCCGGCCCGGCGAGCAGCTGGTCGAGCACGTCACCGACGGCCGGGGAGGTGAGGTCGGCCCAGCCGACCACGGCCTGGATCAGGGGGTCCCGCTCGGCGAGCGCGAGCAGGTCCTCGGTCTCGGCGACCTCCGCGATGCACTGGACGACGACCGTGCCGTGCAGCCGCCGGCCCGCGATGGGGTGGGTGGCGGTGGAGCGCAGGTCGTCGGGGGTGAAGGTGCGGCGGATCGATGCCGCACCGGGGTCGTCCAGCCAGGGCTGGGGACGGTGGGCGAGGTCCCACAGGTGATGGTGGGCGTCGACGAGCACGGGTGCGTTCACGAGGTGATCCAAGTCGGGTCGGGCTGGTGCTGGCCGGGTCAGGCGGTGGTGTCGTCGGACGGACTGAGGTGCCAGACCTCGGGGAGCTCGGTCCACTGACGTCCCTCGCCCCGGTCGGGGAAGGGCTCCTGGCACGGATCGGTGAGCGTCCACCAGCGCTGGGTCTCGGGGTCGGCCTCGATGGACGCCATGTCCGCCTCGAAGTCCTCGCCGATGTACTCCAAGTACGCGAACAGCACGTCACCGTGGAGGTAGATGCTGTAGTTGCGGATGTTGGCCCGGAGCAGGGCCGCCTCCACGCCGGGCCACACGGCGGAGTGGAGCCGCAGGTACTCCTCCCGGTGCTCGGGGCGCAGCTTGATGGTCTGGGCGATGCGCTTCATGCCGATTCCCCTGTCGTGTCATCGGAGCGGGACCCGTCGAACGGCGTGCGGTAGCTGGGTGTGCGGGTGCGCAGACCGAGCTGCAGGGTCAGCCGGATGCGGGTGGAGGCAGGCAGGCGGACCGTCAGGTAAGGGCCGTCGCACGGGACCTCGGCCTCGGAGACCACCGGCTCGGTGTGGCCGTAGTCGTACATGTCGCCGATCCAGCCGTCGTCCGCGCAGGTCGTGTACCGGACGCCGGTGATGGTGTGCTCGGCGAACGCGCCCGCCTGGACGACGACCGTGCGGTCGGTCTCGGGGGCCAGGTTGACCAGCTCGACGGTGGTCGCCTCGGGGTCGATGGAGGTGACCAGCGCGGCGACGTCGGCGGGCAGACCGGCCCGGCGGGCGTCGGCGTCGTGGTAGCGCAGCCGGGCCTGCTGGAGACCGCCCTGGTACATCACCTGCGGGCCGCCCCAGGTCAGCTGCACGAGGGCCTCGGTGGCCACCGGGTTGCACTGCTGCCACACGTGGATGTCGGCCTCCGGCACGTCCAGGCCGCGGTAGCGGTCGATGCGCCGCAGCCGGTGCCTGACCTGCGCCTGGGCGGCCGCGAGGATCCGCTCCGGGTAGCCGGGGTCGTCGCCGGCGAGGAAGGCGAACCACGCCTTCTCGTGCCCGGACTCCTCCTTGGCGCGGAACGGCCGCACGGTGCGCCAGTCGATGCCGTCGGCCTCGCGCAGCCGCTCCAGGCGGGCGCGGTCGGCCTCCGAGAACGTGTGGTGCCACAGGGCCACCGGCACGGGGGGCGTCGACGGGTTGTAGTCGAACCAGCCCGAGTCGTTGTGCCGGAACGGCATGTGGAACGTGGGCGTGTCCTGGTCCGGGCCGAGTTCCGCCACCCACTTGGAGGGCAGGCTCGAGTCGGCCTCCGAGTTCGGCATGACCTTGCCACGGTCGATGAGGGCGTCGAGGGAGGTCGCGACCATGGAGAGGTAGTCGTCGTCCCCGGTGGCCGTCGCCGCCGCGAGCGCCGCCACGCAGGCCGCGTGGCCGAGGCTGTGCCAGCCGTGCGGCCAGGACCAGCCGTAGTGACCGCCGTACCAGCGGCCTTCCATGAGGCTGCCGACAACCCCGTCCGGGCCGACGTTGTCCGGGATCAGGCCGCCCTGCTCGCGGGTGCGCTCGCGCCAGGCGCCCACGTACTCGACGATCCAGTCGCGGTAGCGCTCCTCGCCGGTCAGGATCCAGGCGTTGAGGACCAGTCCGGCCGCGGCGAGGTTGAGCGCGGTGTCGCCGACGCCCATGCGGTCCCGCATCTGGTCGCCGAGCCGCGGGTCCGCCGAGAGCGGGTACGGGCCGTCCTGGGCCTCGGGCAGCCAGTCGAGCGGGTAGCCGTAGGTCTCGGCCTCCTTGAGCAGCCAGGGGTACACGTCGCCGTCGAACAGGCCGGTGCGCTCAGGGTCGCTGCCGTTGTGCGGGCGGGTGATGATGCGGTGCTCGGGGTCGTAGTTGCCCTTGGCGGGATCCACGAACAACTCGGCGAAACGCAGGGCGCGTTCGGCCCAGCGGTCCGGGGCGGCCATGCACAGGAAGTAGAGCAGCAGGAGGCTCTCGCCCTGGTGGAACCAGTCGTAGCCGCGCTCGTACTCGTCACGCAGCATGTCCAGTTCGGTCAGCTGCCGGGTGACGCCCTCCCAGTGCTTCTCGCTGGCGGGCAGGAGGTCGTCGGCGCCGCCGAGGAGGTACAGCTGGGGCCAGTTGAAGAAGACCTCGTAGAAGTCGTCGACACCGTCGCGGCTGGTCAGACGGTCGTGGTAGTTCAGCCGTCCGTCGGGGCCGGTGAAGTCGCGCTCGAAGCGCCGCCAGGCGTGGTCGAGCAGCTCGAACAGTGAGCGCTGGGCGACGGCCCAGCCGGGGGGTTCGAGCACCGGCACCGCGGCCTGTACGTCGGGGGCCGGGGTGAACCCGTCGGCGGCCGGGGTGAGGTCGCCGGGGTCGCCGGAGCGGTGGGGGTCGGGGCTGAAGGGCATGAGAGCTGTCACTCCTTGGTGGCGCCGGCGAGCATTCCGCTGACCAGGAAGCGCTGGGCGAACAGGAACACGACGAGCACCGGTGTGATGGCCACCAGCGTCGCCAGTGCCAATTGCGGGCGTTCGATCGCGAGGTCGCCGACGGTCGGGTTGAACGACGGCACATTGCTGAGGAGACTGCCGACGCCCACCTGGACCGGCATCTGGTCGCTCTCGGGGAGCATCACGTAGGGCAGGAAGTAGTTCGTCCAGTTGGCGACGAAGCTGAAGAACCCGACCAGCGCGATGACGGGGGTCGCCAGCGGCAGGGCCACATGACGGAACACACCGAACTCGGAGCAGCCGTCCATCCGTGCCGCGGCCAGGAGGTCCTTGGGCACGGCGGTGGTGAAGTAGATGTACGTCAGGTACACCCCGAACGGGTAGAACGAGTACGGCAGGATGATCGACCACATCGTGCCGATCAGGTGCACCGCGTTGATCTCCAGGAACAGCGGCACCACCAGGGTGGCGTTCGGCATCAGCATCACGACCAGGGTCGCGATCAGCAGCGTGCGCCGACCGCGGAACTCGGTCATCGCCAGCGCGTAACCGGCCGGAATGGCCAGGCAGAGCGTGATGACCAGCGAGATCGCGGCGTAGACGGCGGAGTTGCGCAGCCACACCAGGATCGCGTCGTCCTGGAAGGCGGTGAGCGCGTGCCAGTTGGCCGACAGCGCGTGCCAGGAGCCGAAGGACAGCGGGTTGTCGTGGACCAGCTGCTGGTCGGTCTTGGTCGCCGCGAGCAGCAGCCAGACCACCGGCAGGACGAAGAACACCACGAAGACGGTCAGCACAGAGCCCGCCAGCAGCCGGGAGGCCACGTGCTGCGGGGACCGGCGGCGGCGCCGTGGTTCCCCGTGTCGGGTTCGGCTCATGGCGTTGGTGTCCCGTTCCGTGCGTGGGGCGGTGGCAAGGGGAGAGGGTCGGGTCTCAGTCGCCATCGAAGAACCCCGACCGTGCGACGAACACACCGGCGACCGACACGCTCACGACCAGGAGCTCCACCGAGACCGCGGCCGCGCCGTTGATGTTGTTCATCTGGAAGGCGAAGTCGTACGTCAGTTGGTTGAGCGAGTAGTCGCGGCCGGCCACCCCTGTGCTCGCGAGGGAGAGCAGCTGCGGTTCGACGAAGAGCTGCGCGCCGCCCGCGAAGGCGAGGATCACCATGTAGACGATCCACTTGCGGAGCATGGGGATCTGCACCCGCCATGCGGTCTGCCAGGCATTGGCGCCGTCGATGCGCGCGGCTTCCATGACGTCGGTGGGGATGTTGTTCAGTGCCCCGTACATGACGACGATCCAGCCGCCCGCTCCGGTCCAGAACGCGATGATCGTGAAGAGCAGCGCCAGGTTGCCGGGGGCTATGACCTCGCCGAAGGTGTGGAATCCCAGCGTGCCCAGCAGGGAGCTGACCGGGCTGACCGTCGGGTCGAGCATGAACAGCCACACCAGGACGCTCGCGGCGCCGGCCAGGGCTCCGGGGATGTAGTAGAGGAAGCGCAGTGCCTGGCTGAGCGGGCCGGAGGCCAGCTTGTGCAGCAGGAGCGCCAGGACCACCACGAACACCACGAGCGACAGGAGCCAGAACAGGAGGTACAGGGCCACGTGGCCCAGGGAGTCGACGAAGCGGAAGTCCTGTGCCGTGGTGACGAAGTTGGAGAGGCCGGTGAAGGCACCTCCGGCGTTCGTGAACGCGAAGTAGATCGCGTAACAGGTCGGAAGGACGCCGAAGGCGATCAGCAGCAGCACGTAGCCGGCGACGAAGGCGACGCCGGCCCGGCTCTGCCGGGAGGTGCCGCGAGGGCGCCCCCGGACAGAGCCGGCCGAGGAGTGCGCGACGGTCACTTGGAGACCTTGTATCCGTCGGCCTGGGCGTACTTGACGATCGAGTCCTGCCATGCGGGCAGCTGCGATTCGATGGTCTTGCCCTGCGTCAGCGCGGGCTTGACGGTGGCGGCCCAGATCGCCTCCTGGCTGAACTGGCCCGAGCCCCAGTCGGACCACACCTGCGAGGAGGCGTCCTTGAGGGCGGCGAGGTCGCCGTCGAAGTAGCCGGAGGCGGCCTGCGCCTTCAGCCAGTTCTCGGCAGCGGGCGCGTACGCCGGGAAGCCGGGGGCCTTCTCGCCCTGGTAGGCGTTGGCGGTGGTGACCCACTTCAGGAAGTCGGTGGCGGCCTTGATGTGGGTGGAGTGCTGGGAGAGCAGCCAGGTGCCGCCGCCGACGTTGCCGGTGGAGGGGGAGGTGTCGCCCTGCCACTGCGGTATGGGCGCCACCGCGATCTGCTTGGCCGGGATCTTGAGACCGTCCTTGAACACCGCGCCGCCGTACCATGCCGGGCCGGGCATGAGCAGGACCTTGTCGGCCTCGTTCTTGGCGAAGTCGGTGCTGAAGACGCCGCTGATCGACATCGACTTGTTCTTGATCAGTACGTCCATCAGCTTGGCCATCTTGGTGCAGGCCTCGCTGGTGGTGTTGACCGATACGGCCTTGGGGCCGGTGATGTGGTTGGCGCCGCACTTGCTCGCCCACAGGTAGATCTCGGGGGTGAAGGAGTCTCCCGCGTCGCCCACGAGGTAGCCGGGGTGGTCCTTGGCGACCTTCTCGCCGAGCGCCTGGTACTCCTCCCACGTCGTCGGGACCGCGTAGCCGAACTTCTTCAGCAGCGGCGCGTTGTACCAGAGCACCGCCTGGGAGAGGTCGTTGCGCAGGCAGTACATGGTGCCGTCGACCGTGCAGACGTCGTTGGCACCCTTGGCGAACCCGCCGAGGGTCGCGTCCGGGATGAGGCCCTTGTTCAGCGGAGCGGCGAAGCCCGCCTCGACGGCCCAGCTCGCCTCGTTGTTCTGGGAGCTGAAGACGACGTCCGGCCAGCCCTTGCCGGTGCGGTTGAACAACTGGACCTTGGTCTGGAGGTAGTTGGAGCCGTTGGCGTCGCCGTCGTAGCTGACGATGTTCAGCTTCACGTTCGGGTGCAGCGACTGGTACTGCTTCGCGGCGTCCATGCGGGTCGCGTCCACCCAGACGGTCAATGCCCCGTCGTTCTGGGCCACTTGGGCGAATCCGTCCTTGGTGGTCGTGCCGGCGGTGCCGCCACCGCCGCCGCAGGCGGTCACGGTGAGCAGCACGGTGGCGGCGCAGCCGGCCAGCAACGCAGCTCGTCTCGTGCTGGTCCCTGTCTCCCGGGCGGCCGAAGGCTTGTAGACGGACATGAGCGACTCCACTGGGTTTGCGTGAGGCTGCTGACGGCTCTGTCGTTACCGCCGCGGAAGAAATTAGCCGCCATATCGGAGGTCGAGTCAAGAGGTGAGTAGTTCTTTTTTCGACGTTCCGCGGGCATGCCAAGGCGACCCTCACGGCGACTAAAAGCAGGTAAAACGGCATAGAAGCCCGAAAAGACTTGCAGATTCATGATCGAGCGTGGTCTCGATGAGTACGACTCATCGGAGTCTGGGGTACGATGAGCCCGGCTCAAGGGCCGATCAGTCACCGTTGTCACAGTCACCCGGAGGCAGGACACATGAAGGACACGCCCGCCGTGGCGGCAGTGGTGAACGGATCGGACGAGCGGCGCGACTACCGGCCCGGCTACGAGGTCGTGGCGGAGCGGATCCTCGAGTTCATCGCCGAGTCCCGCCTGGTCCCCGGTGACCGCATGCCCACGGAGAACGACCTGGCCCAGCAGCTCGACACCAGCCGGGCGGTGGTCCGGGAGGCCGTGAAGATCCTCTCGGCGCTCGGCCGGGTGCGGGCGCACAAGGGGCGCGGACTGTTCGTCGCGGACGACGACGGCATGCTGATCACCAGCCGCTGGGGCGGCTTCTTCCGGCCCGTGGACCTGGATCACGTGCTCATGCTGTTCGAGTTCCGTCGGGTGCAGGAGATGGCCGCCGCCAGACTCGCGGCCACCCGTGCCACGCCCGCCGAGCTGCGCACCATCGAGGTCGCCATGCAGCAGTGCCGGCACGGATACGTCAACGGCGAGGTCGACGTCTTCAACCAGGCGGACGACGAGTTCCACGCGGCCGTGGCCGTGGCCTCGCACAACACCTTCCTCGGCAGCGCGGTGCGCGACGCCCGCCGCCTTCAGCGCCAGTCCAGCGCGATAGGCATCCACGACACCTTCGGTGAGGGCACGGCGGCCGCTGTGCAGGAACACGAGGCGATCTACCGGGCCATCCGCGACGGCCGGCCCGAGGAGGCCGCCCAGGCCACGGCCGTACACCTCGACCGGACGCTGGAGGACTACCGACGGGAGATCCAGCGCCGTCTGTTCGGCTGATCCTCCCCCCTACCAAGATCCCCGCCGGCGTCAGGCTCACAGATCGAGGACGGCGCGAGGGCCTGGTCAACGCGGGCCATGTGGCCCTGTTGGTTGGTTTCGAGAACGTCTGTTGCTCAGTGGCAGGAACGCTCCCCTCCTCCGGGAAGTGATGTCGCCGAGATTTGGGATCGCCTATGTGCTTGTGTCAGGACGGTGGTTGCGTTCAGCCCGAAGCGCGCTGATTTGACCGGACATGGTGTTTCCTCGCAGGAGGGTGCGCGGTATCCCGTTCGTGTGACGTGGTCCCGGCCGCGTACGTTCCGCGTATGACCAGGACAACGCCGGCGAGGCCGGTTGCCGTGGAGGCAGTGTTCCCGGAGCTGGCGGCATATCGAGGGCGGACGACCCTCCTGTACCCGCGGCCGGTGCAGCCCGGGCGGCACGACAGCCATGTCGGCGGGCCGCTGCTGTGGCCGAGCGACGAGCCGTGGCGGGCCTGCCGCGAACTGCACGAGCCCGAGATCGAGGGGTATGCACCAGAGGAGATCCGCGCCGCCCGGTCCGCGTGCGTGTGGCCTCGGAGCCGCCCGTGGCCCGTGGTGGCCGGACCCAACGGTGACGGCGACTTCCACCATGAAGATGCCAGGACACCCATGTGCTGGTGGTTCTGGGGGGACAACTGCCTCAGCCAGGAGAGCCACCACCCGGACAAGACCGGCACCAGCGCCTACGCTCAGGCGTTCATGACCCTGGGCCCCGCCTCGCTCAGACAAGAGAACCAATGAGTCGGGCTTCCTCTGCCGGTGCCTCGCCGCGGATCCACCGCGGCGGGGTACCGGCCCCCGGCTGCATGGTGGCCCTGATGGCGCCCATCGTCCTCGTGCTGCTCGCTGCCGGAACGCTCATGATCATGGCCCACCGCCAGGACAGCGCCAACGAGCGCCACGAGAAGGCGGCACTGCAGCAGATAGCCAGACACACGGATTCGTACAAGGACATCATGCAGAAAGAGGCTCGGAGCAGCTTCCCCAGCCAGGCACGGACGCGCGCCACCGCTCAGCGGAACTACGGCACCCTCGTCTCCTACAAGCCAGCAGGCGGGTCGCTGACCACCGTCGTCAAGTTCTACGCTCCCTACGAGGACACCAGTTTCTTCGGCACCTCCGTCTCACGCACGTACCGCTGCTACGCCTTCCGCTTTCAAGTCGGCGGCGGGGGCACACCTCACCGGACGACGCTTCCCCTCAGCAACTGCACTCCCGCCTGACCCGATCCGGACGGTCGCCACGGGCGGCGATTCCAAACGATCCGACAACGCCTACCGAATACGTCAACCCTCGTTTTTCCTGCTGTCGTCCCGTTCTGCTCTGCCCTGGGGCTCGGGACCGCAACAGCGTTGGGTGACACCTGATCCGGCTCGCGATCAGGATCTGAGGCAGCTACCAACGCCAGCGGCAGGGCCGGATCAGATTGCCCCCTGTCGAGAACGGAAGCAGCATCGTCTGCTTGAGCTGGGAGCAGGCATCGAGCCGTTCGGGTCCGGGGACCTCGTTCCAGAAGGCGTGTCGGCCACTGGCGTACGGGTGTGTCGACTGGCGTGTGACGGTCCTGGCCTTAGGGTGACGACGCGCACCCTCGCCGTGCGGCGGCCGGGTTTGCGCAGGGCGCGGACGCCGCTGCCGCGAAGCCAAAACCCGGCGCCGCGTCCGGGAACCGGCCCGGGCTCGCCGTCGCGCAGCTCCAGCTGCACCCGCCCGCGGGTGACCGACGCCGAACGCGCCGCGCCCTTCCGCCGCGACCACCGCGACACGCGCTCCACCGCGCAGCGCGAGCGTCCGCACCGGGGCTACGCCGTGCCGTCCGCCGGCAGGCTCTCCGGCAGCCCGAGCCTCGGGAATTGGTCGTCGTGGAAGGTGACGATCTCGGTGATCGCCCCGCCGGTGACGCGCAGGACGTCGATCGTCAGCGGCAGGTACGCGCCCTCCCGCTTCCGCCAGAGGTAGAAGGCGACGGCGGGCTGCCGGTTCACGAAGGTGGGGACGGCGCGCAGGCCCTTCATGTCCTCGAAGCCGCTCTCGACCCAGTCGTTCACCACCGCGTCGCGGCCGACGTACAGGCCCGGCGTGGGCGGCATCGAGCAGCGGACGTCTTCCCGCAGCAGTGCGGCGAGCCCGTCGACGTCCGTGGCCACGCTGGCGTCGGTGAAGCGGCGCACCAGCTCGCGCGTCCCGGCGTCCTGCTCTCCGCCGGTCCAGTCCTGCCGCTCGGCGGGCAGGTGCTCCCGCATGCCGGCGCGGGCCCGCTGCAGCGCGCTGTTCACGGAGTTGACGGAGTCCCCGAGAGTTTCCGCGACGTCTTTCGCCGGCCAGCCGAGCACGTCCCGCAGGATCAGCACGGCCCGCGGGCGCGGCGCGAGATGCTGGACGGCGACCAAGTACGCGAGCTCGATCGTCTCCCGCGCGACGGCGACGGTCTCCGGCTCGTCCGCGTCGCCCGCGGGCAGCTCGTCGAGCAGCCGGTCCGGGTAGGGCTGCAGCCACAGTGCCTCGCCGCCGGTCGCGGGCTCCGGGCGGCACTTGGCGAGCAGGTCCAGGCAGGCGTTGGTGGCGATCCGGTACAGCCAGGCCCGGAACGTCGACCGCCCCTCAAAGGTCTCCCGCCGCCGCCAGGCACGGAGGAACGTCTCCTGCACGGTGTCCTCGGCGTCCTCGAACGACCCGAGCATCCGGTAGCAATGCACGTGCAGCTCCCGCCGGTGCCGCTCCGCCAGCCCCGAGAACGCCGGCTCGTCGACCTCGCCCAGCCCGCTCACGCCCAGCTTGTGCAGCCGCGTGTCCGCACTCATCACGTCACCCTTCCGCCTCGTCGTGTCCCGTCGTAGGTGTGACGGGTCCGGGCGCGAAAACTCATCACCAGGATCGGACGGCATGGCTGACCCAGTGACGGATCGCCTGCGTGTCTGCTCCCCACCCGCCTTGCGCTGTCTCATGATCTTGTCCCTGGCGGGTTCGACCTTGGCGGGGAATTCGAGAGAAGCGGCCCTGATGGCGTCCGAGAGTCGCTGCCATACCTGCGGTGACCGGGACGGCGTGGCAATGATCAATAAGCGGGGACGGGCTCCAGCCGGAAGGCGTCCCCGTGGGCGACCACGCGGCCGGCGGTGGGCGGTGCGAAGTGGGTGCCGAGGAGAAGGGTGTCCGTGCCGGCGAGGGAGCCGAACAGCTCGCGGCGGGTGGCCTCGGACTGCCGCGGGTCGATGTCGACGCAGGCGCCGATGACGGGGTGGGCGAGCTGGACGGGGTGGTGGACGCAGTCACCGGAGATCAGCGCCGTCTCCCCCCGGCTGGTCAGTTCCACGGCGACGTGGCCGGGGGTGTGGCCGGGCGTCGGGATCAGGCGCAGGCCGAGGGAGATCTCGGCCCCCTTGTGCGGGACGTCGACCGTGCACATCAGACCTGCCTGTTCGACGGGGACCACGGAGTCACGGAACATCTGTTCGCGTGCCTCCTCCATGTCGTACGTGGCCCAGAACTCCCGCTCGGCGCGGGAGGTGAGGTAGCGGGCGTTGGGGAAGGTGGGGACCCATTCGCCGTTCATCTGCCGTGTGTTCCAGCCGACGTGATCGGCGTGCAGGTGAGTGAGGATCACCAGGTCGACGGAGTCCGGGGGGAAGCCGGCGGCGGTGAGGCGCTTCAGGAAGTCGGTACGCAGGTCGTGCCAGGCCGGGTTGGCCCGCTCCTTGCCGTTGCCGATGCCGGTGTCGACGAGAACGCGCAGCCCGTTCACGACGAACGCGAAGCTGTGGCTGTCGATGTGCAGAACCCCGTCCCGACCGGCGAAGTGGGGGCGCAGCCAGTCCTGGGCGGTCACCACCTCGGGGGTGGCGTCGGGCAGCAGCCAGGGTCCGGTCGCGGGCGGCAGGGCAATCTCGTCGATGCGGTGGACGGTGACGCCGCCCACGGTCCAGGAGGGGATGTGGGCGGTGGCGGGCGAGGTGTGCATGGTGTGTCGTTTCCCTTGTTCTCTTCAGCGGAAGCGGTCGGCTTCGACTTCGGCGTCGTACCTCAGCCTCGCACCCACACCGCCACGTACAGCGGCACCGGCCACATGTCCTCCCTTTCGGGACTTCCGCACCAGACAGACTCGTTCGCGCCCCGGGCCGCGGCTATGGACTCCTCGACGGGACGCAGCATCACCGGTCAGCGTGCGGGCATCTGCGCGCGTTCCCTCCTGGAACGGATTCGGGTCCCGCGGACCGGACGTGGACGTCCCCGCCCCAAACCCGCCCAGGTCATCGCCGACAAGGTCCACGGCTCCCGAGGATTCCGCGCCTACCTGGGTAAACGCGGTAACGCCTGCACCATCCCGGAGAAAGCCGACCAGTAGCGACACCGGCACAACCGCGGCGGTCGCGGCGGCCGACCACCAGCATTCGACCGTCAAAATCTATCGCGCCGCAATATAGTTGAACGCTGCTTCAACCGCCTCAAAGGCTTCCGCGGCATCGCCACCAGATACGACAAGACCGCCACCTCCTACAAGGCAGCGGTCAGTCTCGCATCATTCCCACTCTGGGCAAGATCCGTTTGAAGACGGACCCTGGTACAGCAACAGCGCTTGGGTCAAGGCATCAGTGCAAAGACAGGGGGCTGTCCGACCTGAGAGAGGACGAGCAATGCTCATGACCTGTGGATCGACCTCGGGTTGGACGCGAAGGGCGTACCTTCCCGAGTGATCGACTTCTGGTCATCGAGTAGGCCGACATTGCACCGTCGGTCGGGAAGGCACGCCCGTGCTGAGCGTAATGAATGGCGATGGAACGACCGAGACCGGCTCCCTGATCGACGACATCGTCCGTGAGGGTGCGAGGCGGATGCTGGCCGCCGCTATGGAGGCCGAAGTCGACGCCTACATAGCCGAGGTTAGCCGATCAGCGCGATGAACGCGGACGCCGCATGGTGGTCCGCAACGGCTATCACCAGCCCAGGAAGGTCACCACCGCGGCCGGGGTGGTCGAGGTGAAGGCGCCGCGGGTCAATGACAGGCGCGTTGACGAGGCCACCGGCGAGCGTATGCGGTTCTCCTCGTCGATCCTGCCACCCTGGTGCCGTAAGTCACCCAAGATCAGCGAGGTGCTGCCGCTGCTCTATCTGCACGGCCTGTCCTCCGGCGACTTCGTGCCCGCGCTGGAGCAGTTCCTTGGCAGCTCGGCCGGGCTGTCGGCGGCGACAGTCACGCGGCTCACCCAGCAGTGGCAGGCCGACCACCAGGCATTCGGAGAGCGCGATCTGTCCGCCAGCGACTACGTCTATGTGTGGGCCGATGGCATCCATCTGCGCATACGCCTGCGCGAGGCGAAGTCGTGCGTGCTCGTGCTGATGGGCGTACGCGCGGACGGCACCAAAGAGCTGATCGCCATGAGCGACGGCTACCGTGAGTCAGCCGACTCCTGGGCGGATCTCCTGCGCGACTGCGCGCGGCGCGGGATGCGCGCTCCGGTTCTCGCGGTCGGCGATGGGGCGCTCGGCTTCTGGAAGGCCCTGGCCGAAGTCTTCCCCGCCACCCGGCATCAGAGGTGCTGGGTTCACAAGATCGCCAACGTCGCAAATGCCCTACCGAAGTCCGCGCAGCCCGGGGCGAAGAAGGCTCTACAGGAGATCTACAACGCCGAGGACCGCGAGCACGCGCTCAAGGCCGCCGCGGCGTTCGCCAAGACCTACGGGGCGAAGTTCCCCAAGGCGGTGAAGAAGATCACCGACGATACCGACGAGTTGCTGGCGTTCTACGACTTCCCCGCCGAACACTGGGTCCACTTGCGGACCACGAACCCGATCGAGTCGACCTTCGCCGCTGTTCGCCTGCGCACGAAGGTCACCAAGGGCGCCGGCAGCGCAGCCGCCGCGCTCGCCATGGTCTTCAAACTCGTCGAGTCCGCCCAGGCCCGCTGGCGAGCTGTGAACGCACCCCACCTCGTCGCCCTCGTCCGCGCCGGAGCCCGCTTCGAACGCGGACAACTCGTGGAGCGACCCGAGGCCACTGCAGCCTGAGCGCCATCAACCGACGACTGCGCGGGACCAGTACTCGCGGATCACCGCCAACTTCTCCTCGAAGTCGGCATCCCACCGCCTGCTGGTGAAGACGCCCGGAACCGTGAGCTCACGTCCACGGACCCGCACGGCGCACACGTCCCACCACTCACCACTGCGTGCTTGGTGGCGCCGCTTCTCAATCCGGGCGATCTCGGACCACGGGACCGATCTGCGACTGACGAAGGTACGGAACTCCATCCCATTCGCAGTGAGAAGCGTCCGACCGTATCCACGGTTGACCATGTAAAAGAACCCGACCAGCCAGAACCCGCCGACGCCGCCAACCCACCACCATCGATCCGCCGCCGGCTCAGACTGTGCCACCGCTACCGCCGCGCCGACGCAGACCAGCGTCAAGAACCCGGTCCACCACCAATTCCTCCGCCGGGCAGCGGCGTCGAGACCGATCCATATGCCGGGCATGCCCGTGATGCTACAGACACCAGGTGAAACCCGTCATCGCCTCGGCGAGCACAGGAACACAAGCTACCCAGACCACAGGTCTTGACTATTGCTCCTGTTGTCGGTGCAGGAGCGGGCGGCGCTTGAGGGGTGGGTGCGGCGTCACTCGACGCCGCAGTCGTGGGCGATGCGGTGCCGGAGCATCCTGGCTTGTGCGGACGGCCTGTTCAACAGG
>NZ_JBMNDR010000112.1:0-13591 GCF_052543235.1 Streptomyces sp. SAS_272
GCCGCGCGGCCCCGCGCGAGCCGTCGGCGCCGGCGGACGGGCGTGCGCCCGCGCCGCCCGCGTCGGTCAGGTGACCCTCTCCGACTTGTGCTTGGCCGCCGTCAGGCGGACTTCGGCCGGCAGGGCCCGCAGCGCCGCGGAGTCCCGCGCGTGGGCCAGCGCGTGGGCACTGAGGTCGTCCAGGACGGTCACCGGCTCCGCGTGCGGCTCCAGCAGCAGACGCGCACGGGCCTCGGGGGCCTCGCTCCGCCCGGTCAGCCGGACGTGCGCCTGGGCGACGCCTGCCAGCCGGGTCGCCTCACCCGACAGCACCCCTTCCAGGGCGCGACCACGCAGCAGCGCTCCCGCGCCGTCTCCGGTGTCGACGAGGACCTCGGCGAGCCGACGGCGGTGCAGGACCGCGCCCAGCCACCACAGCGCGAGCAGGAGGAGCAGGGCCAGGACGGCGATCACCGTCGGCCACCACCACGCCTCGCCTCGCCAGCGGGTGCGTTCGGCGGCGCTGAGGAGCGCGTCGTGCGGGCCGTCGTGCAGCCACCAAGGCGGCGGGGGCGCGCCGAGCCCCACGGCCAGCACCGCGCCGCCGACGGCGAGCAGCACCAGTCCGACGAGGGCGAGGAGCACACGGTTGACGGTCCCCGGCATCGCCCTCACCCCTTCTTCCCGGCCCGGCGCACATGGACGGAGAGCGCGAGCGGCCGGACCAGCCCCAGGCCTCGGACCGCTTCGGTGAGGACGGACTCCAGGTCGGCGCGGACGTCGTCCAGATCGCGGAAGTGGGAGACGACGGACACGTCGGCCCTGCGACGGCCCGCGCGCGCCCGCGCCGACCGCACGCCGGCGACCTCCATGGCGCGGTCGCGCAGCACCAGGGCGGCGGTGGCACGATGCAGGCCGGCGCGCACATCGGGGCGGGGGCGGCGCATCGCCAGCATCTGCCGGACCCCCGGCGTGACGGCCAGGACGACCAGCCACAGGCCGAGCGCGGCCGCGACCCCGGCGCCGACGAGCACCCAGGTGTCGTCGACGGGGCGCTCGGCGAGCTGGTGGGCGAGGCCGCGCCGCCAGGCCATGGCGGGCCGGTGGACGCGGACGGCGACCACGTCGTAGAGGAACACGCCCGCGGCCGCCGCCAGCAGGACCGCGACGACGCCGGCCGGGACGCGGCGCGCCGACCAGAACCGGTGGTCGGCGCGGCCGCCGTCGACCCGGCCGGACGGGACCTCCGCCGGCGTCTTCTCCAGGACGTGCGCAGTGCCGTTCTGCCGGCCGCCCGGCTCGCTCATCGCAGCCTCCCGTGTGCCGCACCGGGGTCCGGCGCCAGGTGGAGCCGTTCGACCTGGACGGCGACCTCCGGAACCGTCATTCCCGCCAATGCGCCTACCCGCTCGGTGACATGCCGACGCACGGCGCGACAGCGCGCGCCGAGGTCGCTCGGGTAGTCGAGTTCGAGATGGACATGGATGTGCGCGGCGTCGACGGGGCTTCCCCCGCCCGAGCCGGGGTGCGCCGGGCGCACGACGACGGTGGCGTGCGGGCGGCCGACGTCGGGCGGCAGCGGGCCCACCGCCTCCCGCGCGGCCTGGGCGGCGATCTTCGCCACGACCCGGTCGGCGATGCGGGTCGCGCCGCGTCCGCCCGGGGCGACGCCGGAGGCCCGGCGTGCGCCGTACCCGTCACCGCCGTCGCTTCCCCCGCTCACAGGGTTCACCGGCGCCGGTCGTCGCGGGTGCGGAAGAAGTCGCCGAGCTCCAGGTCCCCCTCCAGGAACCTGCCGACGACGAACCCGACGACGCCCAGCGCCGCCACCAGCAGAAAGGCCCCGAACCCGCCGAAGTACCCGGCGAAGCCCAGCGCCATGCCGGCGATCATGCCGACCACGGCCCTGCTCAAGGTGCTCTCCCCTCGGTGGTCCGGTCACCCGGCCGTCTCGCGCCGTCTGCGTCTCACTGGATCCGGGGTTCCGGCTCCTCGTCCTCTTCGTCGGGCAGTTTGACGTCGCTCACCGCGATGTTGACCTCGACGACCTCGAGGCCCGTCATCCGCTCCACCGCCGCGATCACGTTCTCCCGCACGGCCTGGGCGACGTCGGCGATGGCCATGCCGTAGTCGACGACGATCTCGAGGTCGAGCGCCGTCTGCACTTCGCCGACCTCGGCCTTGACGCCCCTGGAGACCGACTTCGAGCCGCCGGGCACCCGGTCGCGCACGGCGCCGAAGGTACGGCTGATGCCGCTGCCCATGGCGTGGACGCCGAGCACGTCGCGGGCCGCGAGGCCGGCGATCTTCTCCACGACACCGTCGGCGATGGTGGTCCGCCCGCGGGTCGCCGGCGCCCCGCCGCCGCGCCGGGCCGCCTTACGGGTCTGCAGCGGTTCGGTCCCGCTGTCGGGGGTCTGCGTACGGATCTGCTGCTCCATCGACTCGCTCATCGCCGTACGTCCTTACGTCCGGTTCGTTTCGTCGTCCCTTCCGACCACCGTAAGCGCGGTTGCCCGACCTCGCTCCGGGGATGCGGCAGGCTGGAGCAATGACGTCGGACGGATGGACGGGCGCGGTGCGGCGCCGGCTGGGCCTCGGCAGACTGCTTCCCCTCGGCGGGCCGCGGGACGGCGCGTGGCTCACCGAGGCGGCGGCGGAGGCGGTGTTGCGCCGGGCGGCGCACAACGTCACGGGTGTACGGCTGGGGGTGCTGCGGCTGGGGCTCGCCGACCCGGACAGGCCGTTCGAGTCCGCCGTGCCGGCTCCGCCGAGTGCGCTGCCGCCGGGGCCCCTGCGGGTGAGCGCGGAGTGCGCGGCGTCGGCGTCCGAGCCGCTGCCGACGACGACCGCGCGGTTGCGCAGCGTCCTGGCGACGACTGCCACGCAGCGGCTCGGACTGGTGGTGTCGGAGGTCGACCTGCGGGTGACGGAGCTGCTCGACACCGCGCCGGAGAGCGAGACGGGCACCTGTACGGGCGCGAGGCCGGACGTCGAGGCGGGCAGGGGCGCGGGCGTGAGGCAGGACGTGGAGTCGGGCGCGAGCGCGAGGCCGGACGTCGTGAGGCCGGACACCGTGAGGCCGGACATCGTGAGGCCGGACGTGGAGTCGGGAACCGCAACGGGCGCCGAGACGGGGACCGCGGGAACCGCAACGGGCGCCGAGACGGGACCGGGACCGGGGGCCGGCCAGCAGCCCGGGCCGGGTGTCGCACCGGCGTCGGCACCGGCTCCGGGCGGCGCCGAGCCGGCGGGCGACGAGGCTCTGGCGGTCGCGGCGGCCCTGGCGGTGCCGGGGGTGACCGGTACGAGCGGCGTCCTCGGGCGGGCGGTCCGGCTCGAGGAGCGCCACGACTCGACGGCGGCTCTGCCGCGCCGCCACGTCCAGCTGGAGATCACCGCGGCCGCGACCCATCGCACGCTGGACGTGGCGCTCGCGGTCCGCACCGCCGTGTCGGCGGCCCTGGCGGACCGTCCGACGGTCACCGTGCTGGTGACGGCGGTCGACTGAGCGCGGGCGACGGGCGCGGGCGGCCGGCGCACGCCCGCCCGCGCCGCCGGCCGGACGGGTCGCACGGGTCGCACGGTGGGTCACGGCGAACGCCGGGCGGCGGCGTCAGCCGGTGGTCACTCCCCCAGGCCGGCCATGTCGCGCAGACGGCGCGCCTGCGCTGCGCGTTCGGCGGCTCGCTGGGCGTCGTAGGTGCGGTCGCCCGCGCCGCGCAGCAGCGCCTTGGTCTCGATGACGGCCTCGCGGGGCGCGGCGAGGATCGCCGTGGCCAGTTCACGGACCGTGGCGTCGAGGTCCTGCACGGGAACGGCGATGTTGGCGAGCCCGGTGCTCACGGCCTCCTCGGCGTGCACGAAGCGGCCGGTGAGGCAGATCTCGACCGCGCGGCCGTAGCCGACGAGGGAGACGAGGGGGTGGGTGCCCGTCAGGTCCGGCACGAGGCCGAGGCTGGTCTCGCGCATGGCGAACTGCACGTCGTCCGCGACGACGCGCAGGTCACAGGCGAGTGCCAGCTGGAAGCCCGCTCCGATGGCGTGTCCCTGGACGGCGGCGATGGACACGACGTCGTTGCGCCGCCACCAGGTGAAGCCCTCCTGGAACCCGGCGATGGCGGCGTCGAGTTCGGCGTCGTCACCGCGTGCGAGATCGATGAAGGACGGCTCGCCCTCGATCCCCTCGGGCGTGAACATCTGCCGGTCGAGCCCCGCGGAGAAGGACTTGCCCTCGCCGCGCAGCACGACCACGCGGACGGAGCCCGGCACCAGCCGCCCGGCCTCTGCGAGCGCCCGCCACATGGCGGGGCTCTGCGCGTTGCGCTTGGCCGGGTTGGCCAGCGTCACCGTGGCGAGCGTGTCGTCGACGGTGAGCCGTACGCCGTCCTTGTCGAGCAGGGGAACGAGTTCCTGGTCGGGCGTGGCCATGGGGCGCCTCCGGTGGGTGCGGTCAGCTAGCGGTCAGCTAAGTGACTGCACAGTAACCACCCGGCCGGTCTCAGGTTCTCCCGGGCCCCTCACAGGACCCGGAAGGACGCCGACCGGGTGACCACCGTCGAAGCCGATGGGCCGCCCCCGGTCAGGACGAGGCAGCCTTCTTGCCTCGAGTCGCCCCGCCACGCCCACGGAGCGTGACGCCCGACTCGCTGAGCATCCGGTGCACGAAGCCATACGAGCGGCCGGTCTCCTCGGCCAGCGCCCGGATGCTCGCACCGGAGTCGTACTTCTTCTTCAGGTCTGCCGCGAGCTTGTCGCGCGCGGCGCCGGTCACCCGGCTGCCCTTCTTCAGAGTCTCGGCCACCCGTGCCTCCTCATGGGAAGTGCGCTCTGGTCTCCTCATGATCACCCCTCAGCGGCCCGATGGCCACCCATTCGGCAAGGTCCGTGCGACAGGCTTTTGACGACGGGAGCGGACGCCCACAAACGGAATCCCTTATTCCAGCCGACGGCGTTCGTACGGCCGAACGGGTTGTTCGGCGAAAGGGCAGGTCAGAGACGCACGACGGCCGACCCCCTGTCGACAAAGGGATCGGCCGCGAAATGGATGTAGGACACACCTCGATACGAGGAGATCTCACACAGATGATGGATCACCGGTAGGCCGAATGATCCAGACGGATGATCCACCACTCCGGATCACGCATCGGCCCGGGTCTCCTCGCGGCGGATCGCCGGACTCCGCGGGACTCCCGCCGGCCGCCGGTCAGGCCAGGGCGACCAGGTCCGCGTAGTCGGCGCCCCACAGGTCCTCGACGCCGTCGGGCAGCAGGATGATCCGCTCGGGCTGCAGCGCCTCCACCGCGCCCTCGTCGTGGGTGACGAGGACGACCGCGCCCTTGTAGGTGCGCAGCGCGCCGAGGATCTCCTCGCGGCTGGCCGGGTCGAGGTTGTTCGTGGGCTCGTCGAGCAGCAGCACGTTGGCGGAGGAGACCACCAGGGTCGCGAGGGCGAGCCGGGTCTTCTCACCGCCGGAGAGGACGCCGGCGGGCTTGTCGACGTCGTCGCCGGAGAACAGGAACGAGCCGAGCGTCTTGCGGACCTCGACCAGGTCCAGGTCGGGGGCGGCGGACCGCATGTTCTCCAGGACCGTGCGCTCCGGGTCGAGCGTCTCGTGCTCCTGTGCGTAGTAGCCGAGCTTGAGACCGTGACCGGCGACGACCTCACCCGTGTCGGGCTGCTCGGCGCCGCCGAGCAGCCGCAGCAGGGTCGTCTTGCCGGCGCCGTTCAGACCGAGGATGACGACGCGCGAGCCCTTGTCGATGGCCAGGTCGACGTCGGTGAAGATCTCCAGCGAGCCGTAGGACTTCGACAGGCCCTCGGCCATCAGGGGCGTCTTGCCGCAGGGGGCGGGCTCGGGGAAGCGGAGCTTGGCGACCTTGTCGGAGGCGCGCACGGCCTCCAGGCCGGAGAGCAGCTTGTCGGCGCGGCGGGCCATGTTCTGCGCGGCGACCGTCTTGGTGGCCTTGGCGCGCATCTTGTCGGCCTGCGAGTGCAGTGCGGCGGCCTTCTTCTCGGCGTTCTGCCGCTCCCGCTTGCGGCGCTTCTCGTCGGACTCGCGCTGCTGCTGGTAGAGCCGCCAGCCCATGTTGTAGACGTCGATCTGGGAGCGGTTGGCGTCCAGGTAGAACACCTTGTTGACGACCGTCTCGACCAGGTCGACGTCGTGGCTGATGACGATGAAGCCGCCGCGGTAGGTCTTGAGGTAGTCGCGCAGCCAGACGATCGAGTCGGCGTCGAGGTGGTTGGTCGGCTCGTCGAGCAGCAGCGTGTCCGCGTCGGAGAAGAGGATGCGGGCGAGCTCCACGCGGCGGCGCTGACCGCCGGAGAGCGTGTGCAGGGGCTGGCCGAGCACCCGGTCGGGCAGGTTGAGCGCGGCGGCGATGGTGGCGGCCTCGGCCTCGGCGGAGTATCCGCCCTTGGTGAGGAACTCCGTCTCCTGGCGCTCGTACTGGCGCATGGCCTTGTCGCGCGTGGCGCCCGAGCCGTTGGCGATCCGCTGCTCGTTCTCGCGCATCTTGCGGATCAGGACGTCGAGGCCGCGCGCGGAGAGGATGCGGTCGCGCGCGAGGACGTCGAGGTCGCCGGTGCGGGGGTCCTGCGGGAGGTAGCCGACCTCTCCGGAGCGGGTGACGGTGCCGCCCGCCGGGATGCCCTCGCCGGCCAGGACCTTGGTCAGCGTGGTCTTGCCGGCGCCGTTGCGCCCGACCAGACCGATGCGGTCGCCCTTGGCCACACGGAAGGAGGCGTTCTCGATGAGGATGCGGGCGCCGGCGCGCAGCTCGATGCCGGAGGCGGAGATCACGGACAGACTCCAGTGCGGGGTCGTTGGCGGGATGGGCGGCTGAGGACGTTCCCGCCGTCTAATGCGCGAGGAGAATGGCCATGGGGGCCATTCTAACGGGATCGTGCAAGCACTTTTTCTGCGTCCAGGTGTTCGATCTTCGTGGGAGGCGTCGTCGCGGGGCGTTGTCGGTGGCGGCTGCCAGACTGGGCGGCGGGCACAGATCCGGCACGGTTCACAAGGGAGTGATCGGCATGGCAGGCACGAACGGCGGGCGCCCGAGCGTCTTCCCGACGGTGTTGTACGCCGACGCGAAGGCCGCGATCCGGCAGCTCACAGAGGCCCTGGGCTTTACCGAACTGTCCGTGTACGAGGGCGAGGACGGCAAGGTCCTGCACGCCGAGCTGGTGCAGGGCAACGGCGCGGTGATGCTCGGCTCGAAGGGCCGCGGCGGCGTCTTCGACACGGCCATGGAGCAAGCGGGCCCGGCCGGCGTCTACGTCGTGGTGGACGACGTGGACGCACACCATCGGCGGGCCGCGGAGCACGGCGCGGAGATCCTGATGCCCCCGACCGACCAGGACTACGGCTCGCGCGACTACATGGCCCGCGACCTCGAGGGCAACATCTGGAGCTTCGGCACGTACGCGCCCGAGACCTCGGGCTGAGCGCCCGTCCGCCGACTCGCGGCAGGGCGCCTCGCAGCCCGCAGCCCGCAGCCTTACGGCCGGCCGGCCGCCCGCGCTCGGTCGCCCCGCGGTCAGCTGCCGCCGGTGTGCACCTGGAAGGCGGCCCGGCGGACCGCCTTGGCCAGCGCCGGATCGGGATGCGCGGCGGCCAGCGCCACCAGCACCTGCACGGTGCGCGGGTGCCCTACGGCCCGCACCTCGGTCAGCAGGGCGGGCACGGTCGGCTGCAGCGCGGACTCCAGGTGACGTACCAGCATGGGCGCCTCCCCGTGGTCGGCGACGGCCGCGGCGGTGTCGACCCACAGCCAGGTGGCCTCCTCCCGGGTGAGCACCTCGTGGGCGTCCTCCGGGTCGACGCCGTCGTGCTCGGCGAGCCACAGGAGGGCGTACGGCCGCAGGGCCGGCTCCTCGACGACGGCGCGGACGTCCGGCTCGGCGGGGGCGCCGACGACGCGCAGCGCCTCGAAGGCGAGTCCGCGCAGCAGGGCGTCGTCGCCGCGGGCGGCGAGGAGCAGTTCGTTGACGGCGCTGCCCACGGTCCGGGCGGCGAGCCAGGCGCGGTACTCGGCGCGGGCCGCGTTCGGCCGGAGCTGGGCGCAGCCGCGGAGCATGCCCTCGGCCGACTGCTCGATGTTGCCGGCGGGGCTCTGCGCGGCGACGCAGATCTGCTCCAGCTTGACCCACACCGCCCAGCTGCCCAGCGGTGTCAGGGTGGCCTGCCCGCCGCCGCAGGTCAGCGCTCCCACCGAGGCGAGGGCATGCAGGGCCCAGTCGAGGAGGGGAGCGAGCTCGGCGTCCTGGGCGGGCTCCGCCGGGTCGGCGTCGACGGGGACCGGGGCGAGCGGGGCCGTGGGTTCGGACCCGGCGCCGTAGGGCACCTCGCAGCGCTCGGTGCGCAGTTCGGTGACGCGCTGGCGCAGCAGGTCCAGAAGCTGCTCCACGGGGACGGGCCCCGCGGACAGCTGGAGGAAGGAGAGCACCTGCGGCATGGCCGAGACGACCTCGGCGACGGCGGCCGGCTCCTGCTCCTCGGGTTCCGGTGAGGCGAGCGACCAGGCGTCGAAAAGGGCGACCCAGCCGCGCAGGACGGCACTGTCGTCACGGTCCCAGGCGCGCAGCCGCCAGCCGGGGCGGGCGCTGTCCCCGTGCACCTCGACCAGTCCGGCGAGGCGGGCGGTGTCCCAGTCGGCGCGGATCCGATCGGTCGTCAGACCCAGATCGGAGGCCGCCCGTTCGGCGGTCGTCTCCGACAGGGTGGCCTTGCCGTCGGCCGTCGCCGCGTCTCGGCCGGGGCCGAGGGCGTTGTCGGCCCAGCGGGCGACACGGGCCGCGGCGGCCAGTCCGGAGCGCGCCATTCTGGCCAGCTCCGCGGGCGCCGGAGTGCCCTCCGGCGGGCGGGGTGCGGGGCGGCGAGGGCGCCGCTCGTTCACAGCTGAGGGGGCGGCGGCCAGGGGTCGCGGGCGGACGAGTCGAAGCCTGGAGTCGCGCGGGATACGGGACGTCACGGGTGCAGTCTTCCGGTTGACGGTCCGAAAACCCAAACGGAATGGCTCGGCGGGCCGCGGGACCGCCCTGCGCACGGGGTGCCGTGAGGGCCGCGGAGTCGTCTTCAGGCCAGTGGTACCGGGTTAAACGGAACGAGCGGTCCCGCTCCGGTCGGAACGCGCCGGGACGGCGTCGGCGCGCCGCCTCGCCGGGGTTTTGCCGCTCACCCGCCACGGACCGGGAGGCACCCCCAGCGCGGGGCGGAGGCGCGGCCGGCAGCGCGCCGAGGGTTCGGGGCGAGGGCGCAGGAGCAGGGGTCGGGCCGGGGGCGCGCAGCAGGGGCGCAGGCCGGGCGGGCGAAGGCCGGGGGCGAAGGCCGGGGGCACGGCGCCAGGGGGCAGGCCGGAGGCGCGGGGGCGAGAAGGCGGGAGGGAGGCGTCGTCCGAAGCGCGCGCCGAGGGCACCGGCCGCCAGGCGCGGAACGGGGGCCGGGCCGCCAGGGCGCGGGACGGAGGCGTCGCCCGAAGCGCGCACCGAGGGCACCGGCCACCAGGCGCGGAACGGGGGCCCGGCCGCCAGGGCGCGGGACGGAGGCGTCGCCCGAAGCGCGCACCGAGGGCACCGGCCACCAGGCGCGGAACGGGGGCCCGGCCGCCAGGGCACGGGACGGAGGCGTCGCCCGAAGCGCGCGCCCAGGGCACCGGCCACCAGGCGCGGAACGGGGGCCCGGCCGCCAGGGCACGGGACGGAGACGTCGCCCGAAGCGCGCGCCCAGGGCAACAGGCCGCCAGGCGCGGAACGGGGCCCCAGCCGCCAGGTCGCGGGACGGAGGCGTCGCCCGAAGCGCGCGCGGGGCACGGGGCGCGGGGAGGGGGCGGGCAGGCAGGGGCGGGCCGGGCTGGCAGGGGGTGTGGGTCGGGGGCGGGTCACATCAGGGGGGTCAGGAAGCGGCGCAGGGTCTCCTCGTAGGCGCGGGGGTCCGGGTTCCACATGGCGCCGTGCGGGGCGTGCGGGACGGTGTGGAGGGCGACCAGGTCGGGGCGGCGGTCGGCAAGTCGGCGGCTGTCGGCCCAGGGGGCGACGGTGTCGTCGGGTCCGTGGAACACCAGGGTCGGGACCCGCAGCCGCGCCGGGCTGCCGTCCGCGCCGCCGGGCCCGCCCGTGCCGCCGGTTCCGGGCGCGCCGCCCGCCATGCCGGTGCGGCCCTCGGCGGCGCGGACGGCGAGCGGCAGCAGGGCGGCGGGCGTGTGCCGGGCGGCGGCGAGGGCGCGCACCGTGGACCGCCAGTCGAGGACCGGGGAGTCCAGCACGAGTCCCGAGACCAGGTCGCGCAGGCCTGAGTCGGCGGCGGCGCGCAGGGCCATGGCGGCGCCCGTGGACCAGCCGAGCAGGACGACGCGCCGGGCGCCGTAGCGCGCGGCGTACCGCATCGCCGCGTCCAGGTCACGCCACTCGGTCGCGCCGAGGTGGTTCAGGCCGTCCGGGGAACGGGGCGCGCCGAGATCGCCGCGGTAGGCGAGGGCGAGCACGGGGAGGCGGGCGCCGTGCAGGAAGCCGATGAGGTTGAGGGCGTGCTCCCGGGTGGTCCCCAGACCGTGCACGGCGATCACCCAGGTGCGCCGGGCTCCGGGGACGAACCAGGCGGGCAGGCTGCCCAGTTCGCCGGGCACGTCGACGTCGGCGTGGTCGAGGCCGAGGGCGCTGCCGGGGTCGCCCACGTACAGGTTCGGGGTGAGCCAGACCGCGTCGCCGGCGTCCAGGGAGCCGTGGGTGACGCGTTCCAGCCGGCGTACGACGGTGTCGGCGGAGCGCGGGGCGTCGGGCAGGACCGGGCCGACGACGGCGTGGGAGCCGTTGCCGGAGAGGCCGTAGGCGCCGGGGCGCAGGGCCGCGAGATCGCGCGTGAGGGTGACCTGCCCGGCGGCCGTGCCGTGCACGGTGAGCCGGGGTTCGGTGGGCAGGGGCCGGCCGGGCGGCGCCTTCAACGCGGCGTCGCTGGCGAACCGCCCGGCGGCGACACCGGCGGCGCCGGCGGCCAGGGCTGCGGTGACGGCGGCGGCCGTCGCTGTGACAGTGCGCACGAGCCCAGTGTCGTGGCCATCCCGCCGACCGGCCAGTGGTGCGGCCGCCTGGGGTGACGCACGCGGGGCCGACAGCCGTCCGCCCGGCCGTCGGCCCCGGCCGTCAGCCCGGCTGTCCGTACCCCCGCAGGCGCTCCCCCACCCGGGCGACCTGTTCCTCCGTCAGGAGTGCGGGCGTGCGGCCGGGCACCGAGGAGGCGGCCAGCCAGAGGCGGCACATCCACTCCAGTTGGGCCGTGCGGTCGTACGCCTGGTCGAGGCCGGCGCCGTGGGTCAGGGTGCCGTGGTTGCGCAGGAGGCAGCCGGACCGCCCCTCGAGGGCCCGGAGCGTGTGCGCGGCCAGCTCCTCGGTGCCGTACGCGGCGTAGGGCGCGACACGGACGGGTCCGCCGAGCGCGCTCGCCATGTAATGGATGAGGGGGAGCTCGTCGACGAGGGTGGAGACGGCCGTGGCGTGCACGGCGTGGGTGTGCACGATCGCCCCGGCGTCGGTGGCCCGGTACACGGCCAGATGCATGGGCAGTTCGCTGGTGGGGACCAGGGCGCCGAGGACCTGTCGGCCGGTGAGGTCGACGCCGGTGACGTCGTCCGGGGCGAGCCGGTCGTAGGGCACGCCCGACGGCGTCACGAGCACGGTGTCGCCGACGCGCACCGAGACGTTCCCCGAGGTGCCGACGACCAGCCCGTCGGCGACCGTGCGGCGGGCGGCCGCCACCAGTTCCGCCCAGGCCGCCGCCTCTTCGGGGGACGCCCGCCGCCCCTGCCGCCGGACGTCCGGTCGCTCGCCTCGATGCTCAGCCATGCCGCGATCCTGCCAGGCGCGCCCGGGGGCCGTCGGCGCCCCTCGCGCGGGCGATATCGCAACCGCGCCATCCGGTCACCGTGACGCCCGCCTCAGTTCATCTTCCGTTCACCCAGGTTGCCTACGGTCAATCAGCCAATGACTTCGAACGATTGCCTGGGTAAATGGAAAACTTCTCGCTGATCCTCGCGATTGTGGTGGTAACCGCACTTGCGTTTGATTTCACGAACGGTTTTCACGACACCGCCAACGCGATGGCCACGACCATCTCGACCGGTGCACTCAAGCCCAAGGTCGCGGTGGCCATGTCCGCCGTGCTGAACCTTGTGGGAGCCTTCCTCTCGGTGGAGGTCGCCAACACGATCTCCAAGGGTCTCGTCGACGAGACCGGCATCCGTCCCGAGGTCATCTTCGCCGCCCTGGTCGGCGCGATCCTCTGGAACCTGCTGACCTGGCTGGTGGGCCTGCCCTCCAGCTCCTCGCACGCCCTGATGGGCGGTCTGATCGGCGCCACCATCGCCTCGGCCGGCACGGGCGCGGTGCACGGTGACGTGCTGGTCACCAAGGTGCTGCTGCCGGCGATCGCCGCGCCGATCGTCGCGGGTCTCGCGGCGATGCTCGCCACCCGCCTCTCCTACACCCTGGGCCGCAAGGCCGACGGCAAGGCCGCGGACAAGGGCTACCGCGCGGGCCAGATCGCCTCGGCCGGCCTGGTCTCCCTCGCCCACGGCACCAACGACGCCCAGAAGACGATGGGCATCATCACCCTCGCGCTGGTCGCCGGCGGCGCCGTGGCCCCCGACTCCGACCCGCCCACCTGGGTCATCCTCTCCGCCGGTCTGGCCATCGCGCTCGGCACCTACCTCGGCGGCTGGCGCATCATCCGCACCATGGGCAAGGGGCTGACCGACCTCCAGCCGCAGCAGGGATTCGCGGCCCAGACCAGTGCCGCGACGGTCATCCTGGCCTCCTCGCACCTCGGCTTCTCCCTCTCCACCACGCATTCGGTCTCCGGTGCGGTGATGGGCGCGGGGCTGGGCCGCAAGGGCGGCGTGGTCCGCTGGTCGACGGCGACCCGCATGTTCGTCGCCTGGGGCCTGACCCTCCCGGCCGCGGCCCTGGTGGGCGCACTCGCCGAGTCGGTCACCGGGCTCGGCGACTGGGGCACGGGCGTGGTCGCCGTCTTCCTGATCGCCTCCAGCGCGGCCATCTGGAAGATCTCCCGTCGCGAGGTCGTCGACGCCTCGAACGTCAACGAGTCCGAGGAGCCTGCCGGTGTGATCACCACGGCCATCGCCATGGTCGCACCGCCGCCCACGGGCATGCCGGCCGAGGACGTCACGACGGACCTGACGGCCACCATCCCGGCGCCGGCCGCGCCGCCCACCCCAGCCGCTCCCCCGGCCGCGGCCGTCTGAGCCCGCGCCACCGGAACGAAGGAAGAGAACCGGCATGAAGATCGACTGGGCAGCCCTGGGCTCCGTGTTCGGCGTCAGCCTCGTGGTCACCGTGGGCCTCGTCGCCCTGTTCACCCTCGGCGTCATGGGCCTGTCGCGCAGGGAACGCGCGACGGCCGAGGGCGGCTCGGCCGCCCTCGCGGTGACGGGCGCGTACGCGTGCTTCGCCGCCTGCGCGGCGGCGGTGGCCTACGGCATCTCGCTGATCGTGGTCTGACACGTCGTCGTCCTAGGGTCGCGGTCCGACGGTCGTCGTCCGAGGGTCGCGGTCCGACGGGTCGTGGACCTTCGCGGGGGGGGGGGGGGGGGGGGGG
>NZ_JBMNDR010000112.1:13601-23917 GCF_052543235.1 Streptomyces sp. SAS_272
CCCCCCCCCCCACCCCGTTCCCGTACCTCGTCCGCGTACCCGCGCCCGTGCCCGCGCCCCCACCCCGATCCCGAACCCCGCCGGTGCCGCCGTGTGGGGTTCTGCACATCCTCCCCGCGCAGGTCAACAGCAAGTTGACGGCCCTTCCGGGCCCGTGGTGGACTGCCCGGGCCATGTACGGCGGCAGAAGAGGAAGCCGGTGCGAGTCCGGCGCGGTCCCGCCACTGTCACCGGGGAGTGAAGCCCCCGGGAGCCAGGAACTCTCGCCGCCGGTCTCGTCGAACCAGGGCGCGGACACCCTGAGTGAGGACCTCTGCCATGTGCGGCTGCCGACCGAGCGTCACCACCGAGCCGACCCCAGCCCCCGCAGCCGGCTGACCCGATGGGTGCCGAGCGCGTCCACGCGTACGGCGCCGCCGCCGGCCTTCTCGGCGACCTGCTCCTCGGCGACCCCCGCCGCGGGCATCCGGTCGCCGTGTTCGGGCGGGCCGCGGGCGCCGTCGAACGGCTGCTGTGGCGGGACCACCGGGGGTGGGGCGCCCTGCACACGGCCGTGTGCGCCGGCGGCGCCGTCGCCCTGGGAGCCGTCGCCTCGCGGGGCGTGCGCCGCTCCCCCGCCGCCTCCGTCGCCCTGACCGCCGCCGCCACCTGGGCCGTCGTCGGGGGCAGTTCACTCGTCCGCGAGGCCCGCGCGATCGGGCGGGCCCTGGAGTCGGGGGACGTCGAGGCGGCCCGCGCACGACTGCCGCATCTGTGCGGGCGGGATCCGCAGGCGCTGGACGCCGACGGGATCGCCCGGGCCGTCGTGGAGTCCGTCGCCGAGAACACCTCCGACGCCGTCGTCGGGGCGCTGGTGTGGGGCACCGTGGGCGGTGTGCCGGGACTGGTCGGGTTCCGGGCCGTCAACACCCTTGACGCGATGGTCGGTCACCGCTCACCGAGGTACCTGCGCTTCGGCTGGGCCTCCGCCCGGCTCGACGACCTCGCCGGGTGGCCGGGGGCGCGGCTGACCGCCGTGCTGGCCGCCGCGGCGGGGGACGATCCGCGCGGCGCGCTGCGGGCCTGGCGCACCGACGCCCGCAGTCACCCGAGCCCCAACGCGGGCCCCGTGGAGGCGTCCTTCGCGGGCGCACTCGGGGTGCGGCTGGGCGGGACCCTGTCGTACGGCGGACGGGTCGAGCACCGGCCGGTGCTCAACGGGACGGCCGGACGGGCCGTCGCCGCGCACGACATCGAACGCGCCGCACGGCTCTCCCGCCGCGTCGGTCTGCTCGCGCTCGGCGTCACCGTCGCCGCGCGCCTGGTCGCGAAGGGACGTCAGTCATGAGCGGGGGGCTCCTCGTCGCCGGCACGACCTCCGACGCCGGCAAGAGCGTCGTCACCGCGGGGATCTGCCGGTGGCTGGTACGACAGGGCGTCAAGGTCGCGCCGTTCAAGGCGCAGAACATGTCCCTCAACTCCTTCGTGACGCGGGAGGGCGCCGAGATCGGGCGGGCGCAGGCCATGCAGGCGCAGGCCTGCCGGGTGGAGCCGACCGCGCTGATGAACCCCGTGCTGCTCAAGCCGGGCGGAGAGCGCAGCAGCCAGGTCGTGCTGCTGGGCAGGCCGGTGGGCGAGATGAGCGCCCGCGGCTATCACGGAGGCCGGCAGCAACGACTCCTCGGCACCGTTCTCGACTGTCTCGCCGAGTTGCGGGGCACGTATGACGCGGTGATCTGTGAGGGGGCGGGCAGTCCCGCCGAGATCAACCTGCGGCGGACCGACATCGTGAACATGGGCATCGCGCGGAGCGCGCGATTGCCGGTGCTCGTCGTCGGCGACATCGACCGGGGCGGGGTGTTCGCGTCGTTCTTCGGCACGGTCGCCCTGCTGTCGCCCGAGGACCAGGAGCTGGTCGCGGGGTTCCTCGTCAACAAGTTCCGGGGCGACGTCTCCCTGCTGGAGCCGGGCCTGGACATGCTGCACGGGCTCACCGGGCGGCGGACGTACGGGGTGCTGCCGTTCCGGCACGGGCTCGGGATCGACGAGGAGGACGGACTGAGGGTGTCGCTGCGGGGAACCGTGCGGGAGTCGAACACCTCCCCGCCGGTCGGCGAGGACGTGCTGCGGGTCGCCGTCTGCGCGGTCCCGCTGATGTCCAACTTCACCGACGTGGACGCGCTGGCCGCCGAGCCCGGCGTCGTCGTGCGGTTCGTCGACCGGCCCGAGGAACTGGCCGACGCCGACCTGGTCGTCGTACCGGGGACCCGGGGCACCGTGCGGGCGCTGGAGTGGCTGCGCGAGCGGGGGCTGGCCGACGCGCTGGTGCGCCGGGCCGCCGAGCAGCGGCCCGTCCTCGGCGTCTGCGGGGGCTACCAGATCCTCGGCACGCGGATCGAGGACGAGGTCGAGAGCCGGCTCGGCCGGGTCGACGGGCTCGGACTGCTCCCCGTGCGGGTGCGGTTCGCCCCGGAGAAGACCCTCACCCGCCCGGTCGGCGAAGCCCTCGGCGAGCCCGTCGAGGGGTACGAGATCCATCACGGGGTGGCCACCGTGGACGGCGGGGAGGCGTTCCTGCGCGACGACCGCGGAAACCCCCTGGACGGCTGCCGGGTGGGGCAGGTCTGGGGCACGCACTGGCACGGCTCGCTGGAGTCGGACGGGTTCCGGCGGGCCTTCCTGCGCGAGGTGGCCGCGGCCGCGGGCCGGCGTTTCGTGCCCGCTCCCGACACCTCGTTCGGCGCGCTGCGCGAGGAACAGCTGGACCGGCTCGGCGACCTGATCGAGGAGCACGCGGACACCGACGCGCTGTGGCGGCTGATCGAGTCGGGCGCGCCGCCGGGGCTGCCGTTCGTTCCCCCGGGGGCTCCCGCATGAGCGGCCTCGTGCGCGCCCGCATCGGCGCCCGCATGGGCGCCCGCATGGGCACCGGGCCGTCGCCGTCGGCCGGCGGCGTCCCGTGCACGGGGGAGTCCGGCCGGTGGCCACGGCGCGGCACCACCGAACGGCTGCGGGACGTCCGTCCCGAGCCGGAGGGCGAGTTGGAAGGCAACGAGAAGTGAGTACTCCTTTCCCGTTCACGGCCGTCGTCGGCCAGGACGACCTGCGGCTCGCGCTGCTGCTGAACGCCGTGTCGCCGGCCGTGGGCGGTGTGCTGGTGCGCGGCGAGAAGGGCACGGCCAAGTCGACGGCGGTACGGGCGCTGTCGGCGCTCATGCCGGCGCTGGACGCGGTGACCGGTTGCCGGTTCTCCTGCGACCCGGCCTCGCCCGACCCCGCCTGCCCGGACGGACCGCACGAGCCGGGGGCGTCCGAGACCCGGCCGGCGCGGATGGTGGAGCTGCCGGTCGGCGCCTCCGAGGACCGGCTGGTGGGCGCGCTGGACATCGAACGGGCGCTGGCGGAGGGCGTGAAGGCCTTCGAGCCGGGGCTCCTCGCCGACGCGCACCGGGGCATCCTCTACGTCGACGAGGTCAACCTCCTCCACGACCACCTGGTCGACCTGCTGCTGGACGCGGCCGCGATGGGCGCCTCGTACGTCGAGCGCGAGGGCGTCTCCGTACGGCACGCGGCCCGGTTCCTGCTCGTCGGCACCATGAACCCCGAGGAGGGCGAGCTGCGGCCGCAGTTGCTCGACCGGTTCGGGCTGACGGTGGAGGTGGCGGCCTCGCGCGAGCCCGACCAGCGGGTGGAGGTGGTGCGGCGGCGGCTCGCGCACGACGACGACCCCGAGGCGTTCGCCGCGCGCTGGGCGGACGAGGAGGCCGCCGTGCGCAGCCGGATCGCGGCCGCGCGCGAGCTGCTGCCGTCGGTGCGGCTGGGCGACGCGGCGCTGCGGCAGATCGCGGCGACCTGCGCCGCGTTCGAGGTGGACGGCATGCGCGCCGACATCGTCATGGCGCGCACGGCCACCGCGCTGGCCGCGTGGGCGGGACGGACCGACGTGCTCGCGGAGGACGTACGGCAGGCGGCGCTGCTCGCGCTGCCGCACCGCAGGCGGCGCAATCCCTTCGACGCGCCCGGACTCGACGAGGACAAGCTCGACGAGACGCTGGAGGAGTTCGGCGGATCGGACGACGAGGACCCCGACCCCGGTCCGCAGGGCCCCGAGGGCGGCCCCGGCGACGGTCCCGAGGGCGGTCCCGAGGGCGGGGGCGGGCTGCCGCCGCAGTCCGACGACGCAGCCGGCGACGCCACCGTGCCGCCGCAGGGCGACGGCGCCGGCTCCGACGCCGGGCGGAGCGGGGAGGGCGGCGCGGAGCCGCAGCCGGCCGGCCCGGGAGGCGGGGAGCAGTCCCCCGTACGGGCCGCCGAGCCGTTCCGCACCAAGACGCTGAGCGTGCCCGGCATCGGCGAGGGCGCCGCCGGGCGGCGGTCGCGGGCGCGCACCGAGCACGGCCGGACCACGGGCGCCCGGCGCCCCCGGGGCGCTCTGACCAAGCTGCACCTGGCGGCGACCGTGCACGCGGCCGCCCCGCACCAGCGGGCGCGGGGCCGGTCCGGGCCGGGGCTGGTGGTGCGGCGCGACGATCTGCGGCAGGCGGTCCGGGAGGGGCGCGAGGGGAACCTCGTGCTGTTCGTCGTGGACGCCTCGGGGTCGATGGCCGCCCGGCAGCGCATGGGCGCCGTGAAGGGCGCGGTGCTGTCGCTGCTGCTCGACGCGTACCAGCGGCGGGACAAGGTCGGGCTCGTCACCTTCCGCGGCTCGGGCGCGGACGTCGCGCTGCCGCCCACGTCGTCGGTGGACGCGGCCGCCGTCCGCCTGGAGTCGCTGCCCACCGGAGGGCGCACGCCGCTGGCCGCCGGGCTGCTGCGGGCGCACGACGTGCTGCGCGTGGAGCGGCTGCGGGATCCCGCGCGGCGGGCGCTGGTCGTCGTGGTGACGGACGGGCGGGCCACCGGGGGCCCCGAGCCGGTCGCGACGGCCGGACGGGCCGCCCGGCTGTTCGCGGCCGAGGGCGTCGCGAGCGTGGTCGTCGACTGCGAGTCGGGGCCGGTACGGCTCGGGCTCGCCGGGGAGCTCGCCGCAGAGCTGGGGGGAACCGCCGTCACGCTGGACGAGCTGCGGGCGGATTCCATCGCGGGACTGGTGAAAGACGTGCAGGGGACTTCGAGGAGGGCCGCTTAATGCCGCAGGGACAGCCGAGTGTCGTGCCGGACGACGGGCTGACGACGCGTCAGCGCCGCAACCGGGCGCTCGTCATGGTGCACACGGGCATCGGTAAGGGAAAGTCGACCGCCGCGTTCGGGCTCGCTCTGCGGGCCTGGAACCAGGGGTGGCCGATCGGGGTGTTCCAGTTCGTCAAGTCGGCGAAGTGGAAGGTCGGCGAGGAGAACGCGCTGCGGGTGCTGGGGGCGTCCGGCGAGGGCGGCTCCGTCGACTGGCACAAGATGGGCGAGGGCTGGTCGTGGGTGCAGCGCGACCTCCAGGGGGACAACTCCAGCAACGAGGAGAAGGCCCGGGAGGGCTGGGAGCAGGTCAAACGGGACCTCGCCGCCGAGGCGTACAAGCTGTACGTGCTCGACGAGTTCGCCTACCCGCTGCACTGGGGGTGGATCGACGTCGACGAGGTGATCTCGGTGTTGCGGGACCGGCCAGGGACGCAGCACGTCGTGATCACCGGACGCAACGCGCCCGAGAAGCTCATGGACTTCGCCGACCTGGTCACCGACATGTCGAAGGTCAAGCATCCGATGGACGCGGGGCAGAAGGGGCAGAGGGGCATCGAGTGGTGACGCCGTGCTGACGCCCCCCGCCGCGACGCCGTCCGCGCCCCCGCCGCCGGCGCCTTCGGCCTCCTCCTCCGTGCCCCGGCTCGTGATCGCCGCGCCCTCCTCGGGCAGCGGGAAGACCACCGTCGCGACGGGGCTGATGGCCGCGTTCGCCGCGCGCGGGCTCGCCGTGTCCCCGCACAAAGTCGGGCCGGACTACATCGACCCCGGGTACCACTCGCTCGCGACCGGGCGGGTGGGCCGCAACCTCGACGCGTACCTGTGCGGGCCGGAGCTGGTGGGGCCGCTGTTCGCGCACGGTGCGCGCGGCTGCGACCTGGCGATCGTCGAGGGCGTGATGGGGATGTACGACGGGGCCGCGGGCGAGGGCGAACTGGCCTCCACCGCCCAGGTGGCGAAGCTGCTGCGGGCGCCGGTGGTGCTCGTGGTCGACGCCTCGTCGCAGTCCCGGTCGGTGGCGGCGCTCGTGCACGGGTTCGTCTCCTGGGACCCGCAGGTGCGGGTCGGCGGCGTGATCCTCAACAAGGTCGCCTCGGACCGGCACGAGGAACTGCTGCGGGACGCGCTGGAGTCGGCCGGGACGCCGGTGCTCGGCGTGGTGCGGCGGGCCTCGCGGGTGGACACGCCGTCCCGGCACCTCGGGCTGGTGCCGGTCGCCGAACGGCGGGCCGAGGCGGTGGACTCCGTCGCGGCCATGGCGGCGCAGGTGGCGCAGGGGTGCGACCTCGAGGCGCTGCTCGCGCTGGCGCGCGGTGCGGGAGACCTGTTCTGCGCGCAGTGGGACGCGGCCGAGGCCCTGCGTGCCGCCGTGCCCGCGCCGGCCCTCGACACGCCGGCCCTCGACGTCCCGGGCGCGAACACACCGGCCCTCGACGTCCGGGCTCCGCGGTCCGGCGCCTGCGGGCCGTCGCCGGGGGGCACGGGCCGGCCGGTGGTCGCCGTCGCCGGCGGTTCCGCCTTCACCTTCTCCTACGCCGAGCACGCCGAGCTGCTCACCGCCGCCGGCGCCGACGTCGTCCCCTTCGATCCGCTGCGGGACGAGCGACTGCCCGAAGGAACCGCCGGGTTGGTCGTCGGGGGCGGATTCCCCGAGATGTACGCGGCCGAGCTGTCCGCCAACGAGCCGCTGCGCAAAACGGTGGCCGCCCTCGTGGACCAGGGGGCGCCCGTCGCCGCCGAGTGCGCCGGACTGCTCTATCTGTGCCGCGAGCTGGACGGGCAGCCCATGTGCGGGGTGCTCGACGCGACCGCGCGGATGAGCGGACGGCTCACGCTCGGATACCGGGACGCGGTCGCCGTGAGCGACAGCGCGCTGGCCGTGGCCGGGACCCGGATGCGGGGCCACGAGTTCCACCGGACCGTCGTGGAGCCCGGCGCGGGCGCGACCCCCGCGTGGGGGCTGCGGACCCCGCAGCGGCGGCTCGAGGGGTTCGTGGAGCGGGGTGTGCACGCGAGCTATCTGCACACGCACTGGGCGTCCGAGCCGGGTGTGGTCCGCCGGTTCGTGGAGAGGTGCCGGACGTCATGAGCGGCGGGCCGGTCGTGCGGGCCGTCGAGGAGCCGGAGCCAGGGCCGCGGGCCGTCGGGGAGCCGGAGCCGCGGGCCGTGACCGGCGCCCTTCCGACGCTCGTGCACAGGCTCTCAGGACGCCAGTCCGACCACCAGCCAGATGAATGCCGCGCCCGCGATCGTGCACAGCACGGTCGAGCGCGCCGGGTGCTCGTGGTGGGCCTCGGGGAGGATCTCGGCGGCCGCCAGGTACAGCAGCGCACCGCCGAAGAAGCCCAGATAGCCGCCGAGCACCTGCTCCGGGATGGTGACGAAGGACGTCGACGCCGCGCCCGCGACCGGGGCCGCCGCGTCCGCCACCAGCATGGCCTGGGCCTTGCGACGGGCGTTCCCGTAGAGGCTCGTGATCGTGTAGGTGTTGAAGCCGTCCGCGAAGTCGTGGGCGATGACCGCGAGCGCCACGGCGGCTCCCATCCCCCCGTCGACCTGGAAGGCCGCGCCGATCGCCACGCCGTCCATCGCGCTGTGACCGACCATCGCGGCGGCGGCCGTGAGACCCACTTCGGGCGCGCGCAGGGCCGCCTCCTCCGCGCCGTGCGCGGCCTGGCGGGCCGCGAGCAGCCGTTCCACCAGATGGGCCAGCAGGAACCCGGCCACGAACAGCAGCAGCGCGGCCGGTACGCCGAAGACCTCGGCGCCGGCCGCGTCGAGCGCCTCCGGCAGCAGGTCCAGGCCGACCACGCCCAGCATCAGGCCGCCGGCCAGGCCCAGCACGAGGTGGCGGCGGTCGGTCACGTGCTGTGCCGTCCAGCCGCCGGCCAGCGTCATGAGGAACGCGCCGAGCGCGACGAAGACCGCCATGGACCCTTGCTATCCGATCGACCCCCGATCGCGCACATCCGCGCCGCGATCTGACGGCGCGAAGCCCTGACGAAACCGCCGAGACCGCCGATACCGCCGAAACCGCACAGTCATTACAGGCCATGGTGAGAGGACGTGCCCGCATGACCGACGCCGCCGCCGGCCCCGGGCGCGTCCCCCTGTCCTCCAAGACCGCGGGCGGGCACGCGGTGGCCTCCCTCGTCGTCGGGGTCGGGGCGTCCACGGGTGTGCCCGCCGCCGAGGTGCTCGAGCTCGTGGAGAGCGCGTTGCGCGAGGCGGGACGGTCCGTGCGCGACCTCGCCGAGCTGGCCACCGTCGACGTCCGGGCCGGCGAACCGGGCCTCGTGGAAGCCGCCCGCCGGCTCGGGGTGCCCGTGGTGACGTACTCCGCGCGGCAGCTGGCGGACGTGACGGTGCCCCACCCCTCCGACGCGCCGTTCGCCGCCCTGGGCACCGCGTCGGTGGCGGAGGCGGCCGCGCTGATCGGCGGCGGTGAGCTCGTGCTGCCCAAGCGCAGGTCGGCCGGGACGCCGGCGAGGGCGACGTGCGCCGTAGCGCGCCGGCCGGGCCACTCCGGCCTGCCGGACAGGCCCGCCGAAACCGCGCGCACGCCCCCGGACGACGCCGGCGAGCTGAAGACCGCTTCCCGGCCCGCGTCCGCGGTCACCGCGACGGCCCCGCCGACCCCCGACGCGCCGCACGACCGCCGTCCCTCGCCGCACCCGGCGGCGACGGGTCCGGTCCCGACCCCGGCCTCGACCTGGACGGCACCGGCCGCCTCGGCAGGCGCCACCCGCACGGACATCCCCCACCCGGGCATCACCCTCACGGACATGGAAACGCGCACTCCCATGCACACTGACGGACAAGCTGACGAGCACACCGACGGCCTGGCCGGCGTTCCCGACGGCGGGCACGACCTGCGCCATCACGGGGACGCCGAGACGCGGGACGACGGCTCGGCCCTGGTCGATCTCGCCGTGAACGTCCGCGCGGACACGCCTCCGCGCTGGCTGCTCGAGCGTGTCGCCGCGTCCCTGGACGGCCTCGCGGCCTATCCGGACGGGCGGGCCGCGCGGGCGGCCGTCGCGACGCGGCACGGGCTCCCCGTGGAGCGGGTGCTGCTGACGGCGGGCGCGGCGGAGGCCTTCGTGCTGCTGGCGCGGGCCCTGCGGGTGCGGCGGCCGGTGGTCGTGCATCCGCAGTTCACCGAGCCGGAGGCGGCGCTGCGCGACGCCGGGCACCAGGTGGGCCGGGTGCTGCTGCGCGCGCGGGACGGCTTCCGGCTGGATCCGGGGGCCGTTCCGGACGACGCCGACCTGGTGGTGATCGGCAATCCGACGAACCCCACGTCGGTGCTGCACCCCGCGGACACGGTCCGGAGGCTGGCGCGGGCCGGACGGACGCTGGTCGTCGACGAGGCGTTCATGGACGCGGTGCCGGGCGAACGGGAGGCTCTCGCCGAACGGACGGACGTGCCCGGTCTGGTGGTGCTGCGCAGCCTGACCAAGACCTGGGGGCTCGCGGGGCTGCGGATCGGCTACGTCCTCGCCGCGCCGGAGACGATCGCCGAGCTGGA
The DNA here is from genome assembly GCF_052543235.1 of Streptomyces sp. SAS_272. Classification (NCBI taxonomy): domain Bacteria; kingdom Bacillati; phylum Actinomycetota; class Actinomycetes; order Kitasatosporales; family Streptomycetaceae; genus Streptomyces; species Streptomyces sp. SAS_272. The sequence continues at coordinate 23,284 of NZ_JBMNDR010000112.1, forward strand.
GCGGGCACAGCCGCTGTGGCCGGTGTCCACGCCGGCGCTGGCCGCCGCACAGGCGTGTGTGGAACCGCGGGCGCTGGCGGAGGCCGCGCAGGCCGCGCACCGCATCGCCGCGGACCGGGCCCATCTCGTCGCCGGGCTCGAGGAGTTCGCCTCGGACGGGCTGCGGGTCGCGGGGCCGGCCGAGGGCCCCTTCGTGCTCGTCCGGCTGCCGCGGGCCGCCGCGGTCCGCCGGCAGCTGCGGGTCCTGGGGTTCGCGGTCCGGCGCGGGGACACGTTCCCGGGGCTGGACGAGGAGTGGCTGCGGCTGGCGGTGCGGGACCGGGCGACGGTGAACCGATTCCTCCAGGCGCTGGACCAGGCGCTGTCGCTGACGCGCGACTGACGGGCCCGGGGAACGGACGCCAGGGACGGGACGCGAGGGACGGGACGCGAGGGAGCCTGGCGAGGAGCCGCGACAGGACGGCGCGGCGCGGACAGGGCGCGGCGCAGACGGAGCGGAGAGGCGCGGACAGGGCGGAGAGGCGCGGACAGGGCGCGGCGCAGACGGAGCCGCGGACGGGGCGGAGAGGCGTCGCGACGACCGGGAGGGGGGGGGGGGGGGGGGGGGGGGGGGGGGGGGGGGGGGGGGGGGGGG
>NZ_JBMNDR010000113.1:0-15621 GCF_052543235.1 Streptomyces sp. SAS_272
TCGCTCAATTCACGTCGCGGCACACGGAATTTCTACCCAGTACGACCGCCATCACCCAGTCGATCACGAGTCCTGATCCCGACACAGAACAGGCCCTAGATCCGCCACTCGTCGCGCCACTCGATGAGTAGGCGCCATCCTCGAACAGGAGTGTCGAACCAGATTCGGCCCGGGCGGATGGAGTCGTACGTCTCAGACACGCTCGGCCACCGCCTCGGACAGGAAGGCCCGCTCGGCGCTCGTGAGCACGCGGGGCTTGCCCACCAGATCGAACGAGCCGTCGACGCGGCGGTCGTCGGAGTCCAGGCCGAGGAAGAAGTCGACGCGAGCGGGTTCGACCGCGAAGTCACGGCCGACGTTGGTGTAGCCGAGCTGAGCGGCGGCGAGACGGAAGGTGAGCCGACGGGATTCGCCCGGTGCCACCTCGACCCGGCAGAAGCCGGCGAGCTGTTGCGCGGGCCGGGTGATGCCCTTGGTGTTGACCCGGACGTAGAGCTGCACGACGCTGGTTCCCCTCATCGCACCGGTGTTGGTGACGGTGAGGGCGATCCGGGCCGTCCCCTCGGTGTCGATCCGCTCATCGTGTGAGAGGTCGTCGAGGGCGAAGTCGGTGTAGCTCAGGCCGTGCGCGAAGGGGTAGAGCGGTGTGGCCTCCAGGTCGAGGTAGTGCCGGCCGACGCTCGGTGGCAGCGGGCTGCGGTAGCCCGAGCCGGTCTTCTGGTGGTGGTGGACCGGGATCTGGCCGGAGTGCCGGGGAACGCTGTAGGGCAGCTTGCCGCTGGGATTGGCCACGCCGAAGAGCACCTCGACGATCGCCTTCGAGCCGAACGGTCCGCCGTAGGACGCCATGACGATGGCCGAAGCGTTCCGCACCACCTCCGGCAGGGCGTAGGCGCGCCCCTGCACCAGCACGACGACGAGGGGTTTGCCGGTTGCTGCCACGGCTTTCGCCAGCCGGGTCTGGGCGGCCGGCAGCGAGATGTCGGCCGTGTCGCTGGCCTCACCTTCGGTGCGCTGCCCGGTGAACCACAGGCTCGCGCCGCCGAGGGCGAGGACGACCACGTCCGACTCCCGGGCGATCTCCACTGCACGGGCGACGGCGTCCTCGCCCAGGGACCCGGTCAGTGTGGTGCCCTGTTCGGTCCTTACCTGTCCGGCGTAGTCGGTGATCTCCTCCACGATCGAGCGGGCGCCGAACCGTTCATGGACCAGCCGTTCGGGGTCGACGGGCGTGACGAGCGCCCGGTACCAGGGAGTGGTGACGTCGTCGGTGCCGAGCATGTTGCCGAGCTGGCCGTCCAACACGGCATCCGTCGCTTCGCGCCACGAGGGGTAGGTATAGGTCGCGAACTGGAGCTTCGCCGCGTCGGCGTGCGGTCCGATCACCGCTGCCCTGAGGCCCCTGGCGAGCGGGAGGACTCCGTCGTTCTTTGCCAGTACCACCGAGCGCCTGGCCAGCTCTTGTGACAGCTCCGTGCCTTCGGCCGCGACCGCGGCCACGTCGATGTGCTCGGCAGGGTAAGGGCTCTCGAAGAGTCCGAGTTCGAACTTGGCCCGCAGTACACGCCAGACGCTCATGTCGACGTCGGCGATGTCCGCGTTGCCCTGTCTGACCTCCTCGGCGAGCACGTGCCCGTAGCCGTACGGTTTGGGCATCTCGACATCGAGGCCTGCCGCGATGGCAAGGCAGGCCGCTTCTGCGGCGGTGTCCGCCACCCGCTGGCGGTCGACCAGCTGGTCCAGGGTCGTGTAGTCCGAGGACACGAAGCCGTCGAAGCCCAGGACATCGCGCAGGAGATCGGTGAGCACCTCCCGGGAGGCACCCACGGGGATGCCGTCCACGTCCGCGTAGGAGTTCATCACCGAGCGCAGGCCCGCGAGCTGGATCGCGGCTTCGAACGGGTAGGCGAACAGATCCCTGGTCTGTCGCATGCCTCCCTCGTACGCTGAGGTGTTGACGCCGCCGACCGGCGCGGCATAGCCGAGAAAGTGCTTGCCGGTCGCGAGGACGCCCCGGCTCAGGTCGTCTCCCTGCAGACCGCGGGTGAAGGCGACGCTGAGCGCGGCGGAGAGGTACGGATCCTCGCCGTAGGTCTCGTGCACCCGGCCCCACCGAGGGTCGAGCGCCACGTCCATCACGGGGGACAGCGCGTGCCGGACGCCCGTGCGGACCATCTGGCGGCCGATCAGCTCGCTCATCTCCTGGACCAGTTCCGGGCTCCAGGCAGCCGCCAGACCGGTACCGGTGGGGAAGGACATGTGTCCGCCGGCGAGGAAGCCGCTGAGTGCTTCCTGGTGGAACAGCACCGGGATCCCGAGCCGGGTCCGCTCGACGGCCTGCCGCTGGATGCTTCCCACCAGTTGCGCCAGCTTCACCGGAGTGTCGGCGATCAGCTGCGCGACGTGCCCCGGCGGGTGGGTGAGCCACTCCTCGGCCTCATAGGAGTCCGAACCGTCGGCGCGCACCAGGGTCCAGGGCATGACCGAGACGAGCTGATGGCACTTCTCCTCGACCGTCAGCTCCCGCAGCAGCCGCGTGGCGCGTTCGTCGGCGGGCAGACGGGCGTCGCGGAAGTCGTCGCGGGGCATGGGGTGCCGTTCCTTCGGTCGGATGTGAGTACGGGACAGGCCGCCGGGTGAGAGGACATGCTTCCCGGCGTCAGCGCCCGTCCTCGGCGGGGGCGCTCGCCTCGAGTTCCACCGCGACAGGGTCCAGCCCGTCACTGGTGACCAGGACGCGGATGGGGCCGGGGGATGTCGGACGCACGACGGCGAGGGCGCGTCCGTCGAAGGTGGTACGTCGTGCCGCGTCGAAGCGCTCCTCGGTGACGGGCCGGGCGCTGCCGAGCCCTTGCAGCACCCCGCAGCCGGTGACCTGGACCTCCACCACACGATCGTCGTCGTGAACCAGGTTGCCGTCGTCGTCACGGAGCTCGATGGTGACGTGGGCCAGGTCGTAGTGGTCCGCGGTCAGCGACCGGCGATCGGCCTCGACGCCGAGGCGGACGTCTGCCGCCGTACGCAGGCTCACCCGTGACCGCTCCACACCGGCCTCGTACGCGACGGCCGTCAGCTCACCGGGGTGGTACTCGAGGTCGAAGCGTGCCCGGTACTCGTGTTGCGGGCCCGCCGGCCGCCTGCCCACCGGCTTGCCGTTGAGCAGCAGCTCGACCTCGTCGGCGGCGCTGTACACCTCGACCTCGACAGGAGACCCGGGTGCCACGTTCCAGGACCAGCCCGCGACCGTGTCCGTCCACGCCCACTGCATCTCCAGTCGGCGCTTGCCGTGGTGCTGGGGGCGGAAGACGGCCAGGAACGGCTCGCTCCGCAGTCCGAACACGGTCTCGCGGTAGTAGGAGGCGGGGCGGCGGTGGCCGGTGATGTCGATGTCCCCGCACCAGGCGAGGAGCCAGGGGTAGTCGGGGTCGCCGCCGCCGTGTACCGCCGGGTCCTCGGTGTAGTCGGTGCGTCCGAGCCCGACCTCGCCGAGGTAGTCCCACCCGGTCCAGGTGAAGTCTCCGATCACATGCGGCAGGTCCCGCACCAGAGGCCAGATCCGGGCGATGTTCCTCGGGTTGGTCTCGGTGCCGAGGACGACCCGGTTCGGGAACCTCTTCCCGTCGGAGGCGTACCGTTCCTCGGCGTAGTTGAGACCCGCCACGTCGACGGCCGCGTGCGTCTCGGCGGTTCGCTCGGTGACGAGTTCCGAGGTGGTGATGCGATCGAAGATCTCCGTCATCGCGTTCATGACGTCGTTGACGCCACGGGCGTGCAGGGCCGAGACCTCCTGCTTGAAATCGTCGATGATCTCGGCGCTGACGGCCCAGAAGCTGCTGACCGCGTTGGTGACATAGCGGGTGCCGTCCAGAGCGTGGATCTTCTCCGCCATCCGACGAGCCAGCGCGCCGCCCATCCCGGAACCGGCCTCGGGGACCTCGTTTCCGATGGAGTACATGATCACGCTGGGATGGTTGAAGGACTTGGCGACCATGGCCTCCACGTCCCGCTCCCACCATTCGGGGAAGTCCAGGGAGTAGTCGAAGGGCTTCATGCCCTCGAACCACATGTCGAACGCCTCGTCCACGACGAGCATCCCGAGCCGGTCGCAGGCATCGAGCAGGGCGGATCCGGCCGGGTTGTGCGAGCTGCGGACGGCGTTGAACCCGGCGGCTTTGAGGATCTCGATTCGGCGCTCGTCCGCGCGCCCGATCGCCGCCGCGCCCAGTGGACCGTTGTCGTGGTGGATGCACGCCCCGCGCAGCTTCACGGTCCGCCCGTTGATCCGTAGTCCGTGCCGTGGATCCAGCCGGAGAGTGCGAATGCCGACGTTCACCGTGGTCGTTTCGATTTCGGCGTCCGCTTCGCGCAGCCCGACCGTCGTCCGGTACAAGTAGGGGTTCTCGACTCCCCAGAGGTGGGGCTCGCGGACATGGAGCCGGGTGCGGGACACGGTGGTCGTTGCGGGCATGATGGTGAGGGGGGCGGCATCGGCCGCGACCTCTACGCCCTGGTGGTCCCGCAGTTCGGTGTGGAGGGACACGGTCCGGGTGTTGAGGTCGTCGTTGCGGACGGTGGTGACGATCTCGACCACGGCCCCTTCGTCGTCCACCTCCGATGTCAGGACCCGCACGCCGTCGGCGGCGAGGTGCACGAGATCCGTCACATGCAGGTAGGTGTCGCGGTGGATGCCCAGGCCCGAGTACCAGCGTGAGTCCTGGTGAGCCCGTGCCTCGACCCGGATGGTGTTCGTCTGCCCGTAGCGCAGGTAGGGGTCCAGGGGCACCCGGAACCTGGTGTAGCCGTTGCGTCGCTGCCCGGCGAAGGAGCCGTTGACGAAGACCATGGCGTCCCGGTAGACGGCCTCGAACTCGACCGTGACGCGCCGGTGACGCCACTCCTCGGGCACGAACAGTTCCTTGCCGTACTCGACCACGCCGCCGGAGTAGTAGCCGGTTGAGGGTCCTTCGCTGTCCGCTGCGGAGCGCGGCAGCGACAGCATGGCGTCGTGCGGGAGAGTGACGGACCGTGCGGCGGCGTCTCCGCCCATGAGGTCGGAGAAGCCGCTGACCTTCGGCTTCACCGTCCAGTCGGCGTTGAACGGGATGCGTGTCATGGTGACCTGTTTGCTGTAGGTGAGCGTGTGAACCGGAGTTGATGGGGCTGTCATGGCGGGCCTCACGGTCCTGCGAACACCCGGACGTCCCAAGCGCCGAGTTCCGCTGTCGCGCCCTGCGGAAGTTCCCCTCCCGCCAGAACGTCGGACAGTGCGACCGGCGCGACCACCCGCACGGGCTCCCAGCTCCAGTTGTGGACGACGTGCACCCGGCGCCCGTCCGGGGCGGTCCCGGTGGTCACGGTCACCGTTTCGGGAAGGTCCCGCCAACCGCTGCGTGCCAAGGGCGCGAGCCACCCGGCCAGTGTTCGGGCCATGGCACGACCGGGCACGGTACCGGCGTAGGTGACGCGGCCTCGGCCGTGGCGTCGGGTGGTGACGGCCGGCCAGCGGCCGAAGTGGGGATGGTCGTACTCGACGAGTACATCGGCGTCGTCGACGGTGAGACCGTCCGCCCAGCGGGTCGCGGTCGAACCCTGGGGCAGGTGGAGCGGACTGCCGGGCGCGGTGCGGACCGGGACGTCCCGCAGAAGATTGCTGAACTCGCTGTAACGCACTCCCGCCGCCCCTGCCAGGCGTCCTGGCGCAGGCTCCTGTCTCGCTCGCGCCTCATGGTCGGCGTATCCGGTCCGGGGACCGAGGACAAGGTGGCCGCCGGCGTGGGCGTAGGCCGCCAGCCAGTCGAGAGTCGAGTCGTCCGCCGTGTACAGGGCGGGTACGACGAGGACGGGGTGGCGTCGAACTGCCTCGCCCGGTGCGGTTGCGTCCCGTTCTCCGCGCGGGTCGTGCAACTGGCGTGCGTGGACGATTCGCACCTGACGGCCCGCGTCGAAAACACCGCGGTAGAACGGGTCGAGGAACCCGTGGTAGGCGTCGTAGTCAGGCCCGCCGGCCGGTGTGCTGAGCTCCGGGTACTTCTGCATGAGCCACTTGCTCGGCGTCGAGTAGACGATCGTGATGTCGGCATCCGGTTCGATTCCGGCGACCAGCGGGCCCGCCGTGTCGAACTCCGCACCGATACGGGCCAGTTCCGCGTAGACACGGCCAGGGCGGCCGGAGTGCGGCAGGACGCCTCCCCAGGAGGTCTCCGTGCCGAAGTGCAGTGTGTGCCAGTGCCAGTACTCGACCATCCGCGCCCCACGGGCCACCAGGGTCCAGGCCGCCTGTCGCCATTGCCCGTCGTAGCCCGGCCTGTTGTCCCACGGCGCGCCCATCGCACCGGCGTTGGTCTCGGTGACGAGGAACGGCTCCTGGCGGGAGGAGTACATCCGGTCCGCGGCCCGGTACAGCTTCCAGACCTCCGTGTCCGGTGCACCGGCTCCCGCTTCGGGGGACCCGGGGCCGGGATGCGCGAGGCGATCCTGCATTGCGTAGTAGGCGTTGCCGGCCGTGACATCGAGTCCGTCGGTCAGTTCGTCGTCGTCGACCGCGGGGCGTCCGTAGTCGATGCAGGTGGTCACGAACTGGTCGGGGCGGGCGTGCTCGCGGATGATGGCGGCCTGCCAGCGGATGAACTCGGTGACCTGCCGGGCCTGGAACTCACGCCAGGCGACGTCGTACTGGGGCTGGAGGTTGCCGTCGGGCGTCCACAGGTCGGCCCACGTCGACAGCCGATGCGACCAGTAGACCAGGCCCCACTCGCGGTTGAGGGTCTCCACGTCGCCGTACTTCTCGCGTAGATGGTCGACGAAGCGCTGGAAGACACTGCGGTTGTGCAGGAGTTCCGGGCCGGGTTCGTTGTCGGCCTGGAAGCCGATCACGGCCGGGTGGCCGGCGTACCGGGCGGTGATCTTCCGGATGACCCGTTCGGCGTGGAACCGGAAGGCGGGATGGGTGAAGTCGACCTCCTGGCGGGCGCCCCAGCCGATGCGTTCACCCGTACGCCGTTCGCCCGCGATCTCCGGGTAGAGGCGGGTGAGCCACGGCGGTACGGCGTACGTCGGGGTGCCCAGGATGACGGCGATACCGCGTGCGTGGGCGCCGTCGAGCACCGGTTGGAGCCATTCGAGGTCGAAGCGGCCGTTCTCCGGCTCCCAGGTCGACCAGACCGACTCGCCGACCCTGATGACCGTGAACCTCGCCTCGGCCATCAGATCGAGGTCGGTCTCCAGCCGCTGCCGCCCCCGGTCCTCGGGACCGTGGGCGGGCCAGTACTCGTGGTAATAGGCGGCGCCGAACAGGACCCGGGGCGGGAGCCCGGTCATGTGCCGGCCTCCCCGTGGTAGCGGAAGTCGGCGAAGTGCACGGTGCCCTCTTCGGCGAACATGCCGGTGATCCGGCCGGTGAACGGCACGGAGGTCTCGACCGACCAGAACCGGCCGTCGAACTCGGCCAGCCGTGTCTCGGCGCCGGCCGCGTCCACGACGTCGAGCCGGACGGTGTCGCCGGACGGCAGCCAGGGCGCCCTGCCCGGCAGGGGAGCCTCCGTGGAGATGCGGAGCACGACTTCGTCACCGGCCACCTCGGTGCTCCAGGTACTGACCAGTGTCGGCAGGGCCGCCCGGGCCGTGACCCGGACCGTGTTCCCAGCCGGTGTCCGCTCGGCGACCAGGGCGATGGTGGACTCCTCCTCCAGACGGATACCGAGTCCGCCCCTGCCGTCGGCCGGGGCGATCCGGGTCTCCACGACGCTGGTCACATGGCGCTGGCGGCGGCCCACGAAGTCCGGACGGAAGGCGTCGATGCCACCGGACTCCGCGCGGAGGGTGAGCCGGCCGGGGAGTGTCCCCAGGGATGCAACCGACTCGGGCGCCCGGCGCACCGACAGCCAGCCGGGGTCCGCCAGAGCCGTCGGATCCGTGAACGCGAAGTACTCGTCCAGCGGTTCCGCGCGGGGGTGGTGCGGGACCGGCGCCACGTACGGCCAGCCGTCGGCCCACTCCACGGTGGTCGCATAGGTCTCCCGGCCGAGCGGGGACGTCCGTCCGGCCGTTCGGGTGCCGAGCAGTACGAGCAGGTCCCCGCCGTGCGGTCCCCGCACCAGGTCGGCATGCCCGGTGCACTGGACGGCCCGGTCGGTGCCGGAGGCGCTCAGGATCGGGTTGTGCGGTGCCCCCTCGAAAGGCCCCTCGATGCTGGGGCCGCGCGCGATGCTCACCGCGTGTCCGTAGCCGGTGCCGCCCTCGGCGATCAGCAGGTACCACTGGCCGTCACGGCGATAGACGTGCGGAGCCTCGGGGGCCACCAGGCCGGTGCCGGACCACAGCTCGCGCGGTTCCTCCAGCACCGTGCCCGATGCCAGGTCGACTTTCGCCTGGAGGATGCCCCGGTGCGACACCACCCGGACGCCATCCAGATGCAGGCCGCTGTAGGTGACATACGCGGTGCCGTGCTCGTCCCACGCCAGGTCGGGGTCGATGCCGAGGATGCCGTCGAGGGAGATCCCCTCGCTCCAGGGGCCGGCGGGGTCGGCCGCGGTGAACACGACACAGCCGCGCGGGCTGGCGGTCACGGTGACGATGACGTGGAAGAGGCCCTCGTGGTACCGGATGGTGGGCGCCCATACGCCCGCGTTCGCCGGCGCCTCGGAGAGCTGGACCTGCTCCTCGCGGGGGGCGACGTTGCCGATGTGCTCCCACGTGACGAAGTCGGTGCTCCGGTAGACCGGCAGCGCGGGCAGGTACTCGAACGACGAGGTGACCGTGTAGTAGGTGCCGTCGACGAGGACACAGCTGGGATCGGGATTGAAGCCGGGGATCAGGGGGTTGGGCCAGTCCGCAAGAGCGGCCGGAGGGTGCTGCGGCTGGGACGTCATGAGGACGGCCTTTCGGCGGGTGCGGGTTTCGTGGGCTCAGGGACGGTCGACATGGACCTCCGAGAGGAAGGACCTCTCCGCGCTGGTCAGAACCCGGGGTTCGCCCACCAGCGCGAAGGATCCGCTCAGCCGGTGGTCGTCGGAGTCGAGGCCGAGGAAGTACTCGACCCGTCCGGGGCCGACGGCGAAGTCGCGTGCGAGATCGGTGTGTCCCAGTTGAGCGGCCGCCAGGCGGAAGGTGACGCGGCGGCTTTCCTTCGCGGTCAGCTCGACCCGGCTGAAGCCGGCCAGCTGTTGCGCCGGCCGCGTGACACCGGAGGCGCCCACGCGCACGTACAACTGCACGGTGGCGGCCCCGTCGACGGAACCCGTATTGGTGATCGTCGCGCTGATCCGGGCGGTTCCGTCCGTGCCGGTCTCCGTGTCGCCCGACAGGTCGCCGAGGGCGAACTCGGTGTAGCTCAGGCCATGGCCGAAGGGATACAGCGGGGTCGCCTCCAGGTCCAGGTAGAGCCGGTCCACGCCCGGCGGCAGCGAATTCCGGTAGCCGGTGCCGCTCGGCTGATGGTGGTACACGGGGACTTGGCCGGTGTGCCGGGGAACGCTGTAGGGGAGCTTGCCGCTGGGGTTGGTGGCACCGAAGAGCACATCGGCGACCGCGCTGGGCCCGAACGGCCCGCCGTACGGCGCCATCACGACGGCCGGCGCGTTCCGTACCGCCTCGGGCAGCGCGTAGGCGCGTCCCTGGACGAGTACGACGACGACGGGCTTGCCGGCGGCGGCCACCGCCTCGGCCAGCGCGACCTGAGCGGGCGGCAGGGAGATGTCCGCCGAATCGCTCGCCTCGCCCTCGGTGCGCTCGCCGGTGAACCACAGGCTCGCTCCGCCGAGCGCGAGCACGACGACGTCGCTGCGGCGCGCGGCGTCGACCGCCCGGTCGACCGCCTCCGCGGTGAGGGGCCGGGTGAGCGTGCTGCCCTCCTCCACCAGCACCGTGGACGCGAAGTCCGAGACGGCGTCGGCGAGGGTGCGGGCGCCGTAGCGCTCCCGGAGGAACCCTTCCTGGTCGACCGGGGGGAACAGCACGTCGTTCCACGAGTCCATGCCCGCCTCGACGCCGATCTGGTTGCCGAGAGCGCCCTGCGCCATGCGCAACGTCATCTCGCGCCACGCGGGGTAGGTGTAGGTGGGGAAGTGCGGGGCGGTGACGTCGCCGTGCGGTCCGATGACGGCGACGCTCAGTTCGCCGGGAGACAGCGGAAGCAGGCCCTCGTTCCTGGCGAGAACCACGGAGCGCCCGGCCAGTTCGCGCGAGAGCCGCGCACCCTCGACCGCGGTGGCGTCCAGGTCGATGCGCTCCGAGGGATAGGGGTTCTCGAAGAGGCCGACTTCGAACTTGGCCTGCAGCACCCGCAGGACGCAGGTGTCCACGTCGCTCTCGTTCAGGGCGCCGCGCTCCACCTCGGCGACGAGGGTGTCTCCGTAGCCGTAGGGCTTGGGCAGTTCCACGTCGAGGCCGGCGAGGATGGCCAGACGTCCCGCCTCAGCGGGGGTGGCGGCGGCACGCTGTCGGTTCACGACGTGTTCCAGCGTCGTGTAGTCCGACGCCACGAAGCCCTCGAAACCCAGCGTGCCGCGCAGCAGGTCGGTCAGGACCTCCCGTGAGATGCCGGCGGGGACCCCGTCCACGTCCGCGTAGGAGTTCATCACGGAGCGCAGTCCGGCCAGCTGGATGGCTGCCTCGAAGGGGTAGGCGAACAGGTCCCGGGTGCGTCGCGCGCCGCCCTCGTAGGCGGACAGGTTGATACCGCCGGAGGCGAGTCCGTACCCCAGGAAGTGCTTGGCGGTGGCGATGACACCCTCGGTCAGGTCCTCGCCCTGGAGTCCTCGGGTGTAGGCGACGCTCAGTGCGGCGGCCAGATACGGGTCCTCCCCGTAGGTCTCGTGCACCCGTCCCCAGCGCGGATCGAGCGCGACGTCCATCACCGGTGAGAGGGCCTGCCTGAAACCCACCCGGCGCATCTGCCGGCGGATCAGGTCCGCCATCTCCTCGACCAGGTCGGGACTCCAGGAGGCGGCCAGTCCGGTCCCGGTGGGGAACACCATGTGGCCGCCGGCCATGAAGCCGGTGAGAGCCTCCTGGTGGATCAGCGCGGGGATGCCGAGCCGGGTGCGTGTCACGTACTGGCGCTGGATCGCTCCGGCCAGGTGTGCAAGGCGTCGCGGATCGTCGGCGGTCAGGCCCGCGACATGTCCCGGCGCCCGCTTGAGCACGTCCTGTAGGCCCTGCGCGTCGGAGCCGTCGGACCGCACGAGGTTCCACGGCCACACCGCGGACAGCTGGTCGACCTTCTCCGCCAGTGTCATCTCCCGCAGCAACAGCTCGGATCGCACATCAGCGGGCAGTCCGGCGTCGTGGTGGTTGTGGTTCGACATGGTCGAGGTTCTCCTGGCCTTACGTGAGGAGGGCGCCGGGCCGTCGGGCGGAGACCGGATCGAGGATGGTGCGCACCGCGTGCTGGAAGGCTTGCGCACCGGGATGCAGGTCCTGCGGAACCAGCCCTGCGGCGATGTCGGCAGCGGGGGCGTCGAGCCGGCTGGCCAGCGCCGCAGCCACCTGGGTCTCGCCCTGTGGAGCCAGGCCGGTCTCCACGGCCGCGCCGACCACAGCGGCCCAGGCAACCGGATCGTCCAGGACGTCCCGGACCGTGCGGAAGGCCGTCGGCTCCGCCGGGAGGCCTACGGGATCGGGGACGACCCACTGGTGTTGGCCGTGGCCCACCTGGACCGGGTCGGAGTCATCGGGCAGCCGCACCTCGGCGGTCGCCCCCACCGGCACCCGCACCTGGAGCCGGAACTCGCCGTCGGCCCGCTCCCATTGGACACCGGCCTCCCCGTAAGGGGTGACATGCCGAGCCGACGCGGAGGTGAGCGCTCCCCCCGGGCGCGGTCGCACCAGGATCCTGCGGTAGCCCGGCGCGGCCGGGGCGAGACCGGCCACCTGGCGGTGCAGCCAGTCCGCCACCGCGCCGAGCGCGTAGTGGTTGAACGAGGTCATCTCACCGGGGTTGATACTGCCGTCGGGCAGCATGCTGTCCCAGCGTTCCCACACGGTCGTCGCCCCCATGGTCACCGGGTACAGCCACGACGGACAGCCGGTCTGCAGCAGCAGACGGTAGGCGACGTCGACGTGTCCGGTGGCCGTCAGCGCATCAGTGACCAGCGGGGTTCCCACGAAGCCGGTGCTGATCCGGAAGCCGCCGGCGCGCACCAGGTCGGCGAGGCGCCGGCCGGCCCGCTCGCGCTGCCCCTCGTCCGGCAGCAGGTCCCACGCGATCGCAAGGGCGTACACGGTCGGTGCGTCGGAGAGAACGCGGCCGGTGGAGGTGACGTAGGCGCGGTTGAAGGCCCGGCGGACCTCCTCGGCCAGAGTCGCGTAACGGTCGGCCTCGTCATGGCGGCCCAGTACCCGGGCGGCCTCGGCGACCAGCTGGGCGGAGTGCGCCAGATGGGCGGTGGCGACGACGTCGGGGTCCGCCTTCGCACGCCCCGGCGCCTCCGGTGGCGCGGACGGGTCGAGCCAGTCACCGAACTGGAAACCGCCGGTCCACAGCCGCTCCGGCCCCGCCAGGGCCGCCACCTTGTCGACCCAGGCCCGCATGCTGGGCAGCTGGCGCTCCAGCACGCCCTGGTCGCCGGTGCGCTGATACAGCGCCCAGGGGACCACCACGGCGGCGTCCCCCCAGGCTGCCGCGGCCGGCGAGGTGTCGTACAGGACGTCCGGAATCACGAAGGGCACGGACCCGTCCGGCCGCTGTTCGGCGGCGAGGTCCGCCAGCCAGGAGCCGAGGAAACCGCCGACGCCGAAGAGGAAGGCCGCGGTCGGCGTGAAGACCTGGATGTCACCGGTCCAGCCGAGCCGCTCGTCACGCTGGGGGCAGTCGGTGGGCACGTCGACGAAGTTGCCGCGCGTGCCCCACACCACGTTCTCGTGGAACCGGTTGAGGAGTTCGTCGGACGAGTGGAACCAGCCCGTGCGTCGCAGGTCCGACGAGATCACGACGGCCTCGATGTCCTCGAGGCGCAGACCGGTGACCCCGGACACCTCCGCGTACCGGAAGCCGTGGAAGGTGAGCGTGGGTTCGAGCACCTCCTCGCCGGTGCCCGCCACGAGGTAGCTGTCGGTCGCCTCGGCCGAGCGCAGGGGCCGGGTGCCGAGTTCCCCGTGCTCCAGCACCTCGGCATGCCGCACGACGACCTCGCCGCCGGCTGCCAGGCCACGCACGCGCAGCCGGACCCAGCCCACGGTGTTCTGCCCGAAGTCGACCAGAGTGCGCCCGGCGGGGGAGGTCCACACCTTCTGGGCCGACAGTGTGTGGTTGACCCGGACGGGGGGCCCCTCCGGTGCGACGAGCAGGTTCAGGTCGCCCTCGACGACCTCCACCGCGCCCGTGGCCGGCCGCCAGCCGCGGCCCCGGCGGCGCAGATCGGTGCGCTGGCCGTCGTAGAGGTCATCGGCGAGGACCTCGCTCTCGCGTGCTGTCCAGGAGCCGTCCGTGGCCAGGACGTGCACGTGGCCGTCGGTGGTGGTGACCTCGAGCTGCGCCAGCAGCGCGAGCCGGTCGCCGTACTGCGCGCGCTCGCCGCGGAAACCGAGGCGGCCCCGGTACCAGCCGTTGCCCAGCAGGAAGTCCAGCGTGTTGTCGCCGCTGCGAACGAGTTCCGTCACGTCGTGCGTGTGATAGCGGAGCCGGTGGGCGTACGCCGTCCAGCCCGGGGTGAGGACGGCGTCCCCGACCCGCAGACCGTTGACCGTGCCGGCGTACAGACCCCGCGCGGTGACATAGAGGCGGGCCTTGTGGACATCGCCGGGGATGTGGACCTTGCCGGAAAGCACGGGCGCGGGCATGCGCAGGCCGCCGAGGCCCACCGGGCTGATGAAGGACGCCGTCCAGTCGCCGGCGTCAAGCAGGCCCGCCTCCACGACGGCGCGTCCGCTCCAGCCGCTCCACTCCTCCTGGTGGGCGACGCGCACGCGTACGGCCGCGAACTCCCGGGACGTGAGCGGTCGTGCGGGCCAGGGCACGAGGACCTGTTCCGTGCTGCCGGTCCGGTATCTCTCGGCAGTGCCGCCGCGGGTCACTTCGATCTCGTACGCCGTCTGTTCGTAACCGGTGTCGGCGCTGGGGACCGACCAGGACAGACGGGGAGAGCCGGTTCCGACACCGCGTATCGGGGAGGCGTCGGTGAAGTGTTCGAAGCGGGGAGGGGAGGGGGCGGCAGCCACGACCATGCGGGTCTCCAGATTCTCAAGCACTTGGTGACCGGGCCCGGCGCGGGCGGACATGCGCTCTGCTCGGGAACGCTCGCACGCCTCGGACGAGGTGGCGTGACGAGCCGGCGGTGTGCAACGTTCTACTATCGGGAGCGTATGGACCGCTCTGAACTTGTGTCAAGGACCTGGTGATACGTCGAAAGGCATCGATCTGTGAGGCAGCGATCTACAGAAGCGCTTGTAGCATGGCGCGAATGGACAACAGCTCTGCTGACGCCGGCCTGCGGGGCGACATGAGCACATCGGGCGAACGGCGGACGCGTCCGGAATCGGGACGGGTTTCGGACGGGCCACGGCCCTCCGGGGCGCGGCGTGTGACGATCCAGGACGTCGCGAAGGAAGCGCGCGTCTCGGTCTCCGCCGTGTCGAAGGTGCTCCGCGACGCCTACGGGGTCAGTCCGGAGATGCGGGTCAAGGTCACCACCGCGATCGAACTGCTGGGCTACCGCCCCCAGGCGGGTGCGCGGGCCATGCGGGGGCGTTCCTACACCGTAGGTGTCATGCTCGCGGCGCTCTCGCACCCGTTCCAGCCGGAGATCGTCGAAGGGGTGACGGACGAGCTGGATCCCAGTCCGTACCAGGAGATCCTGATCACCGGTGGCCTCGTCGCCCCACGCCAGCAGCGCAGCATCGAGGCCCTGGTGGACAGGCAGGTCGACGGACTCGTGATCATCACTCCGCAGATCGACACGGCCTGGCTGGAGCAACTCGGATCGGGGATTCCGGCCGTGGTGGTGGCGAGGCATGGCGGCGCCGCCCACTTCGACACCGTTGTCGACGACGACCGGGGCGGCGCACGGCTCATGGTGGACCACCTGGTGGGCCTGGGGCACCGGAGCATCGCCCATACCAGCCACCCCGCAGGGGGGCTGAAGAGGCCTTTCGTCCTCGCGCACACGGCACGCCGCGACGGCTACGTGGCCGCCATGAAACGGCGCGGCCTGGAGCCGGACGTCATCGAGACCTCCTACACCGAGGAGGGCGGGTACCTGGCGGCGGTCGAGGCCCTCGACCGGCCGAGTCCGCCGACCGCGATCTTCGCGGGCGCCGACATCGCGGCCCTCGGTGTCCTGCGGGCGGCGGAGGAGCGTGGCCTGAGGGTTCCCGAAGATCTCACCGTGACGGGATACGACAACATCAACGCCTCGGCGATCGGCCGGGTCGCCCTCACCACGATCGACCAGTCCGGCCACCTGACCGGTCAGATGAGCGCGCGGCTGCTGCTGGAGCGGGTGAACGGCCGCACTCAGCCCGTTCACTACGTCGTGGCGCCACGTCTGGTCGTGCGCGCCACCAGTGCGGCGCCCTCGCGATGCAGGTGAGAGCGGTGGTCGCCGGAGACGAGGCGTTGCGTGCAACGGTGCACTGCCTGCCTTGAAGGGCAGTGGCGGGGGGGGGGGGGGGGGGGGGGGAGGGGGG
>NZ_JBMNDR010000113.1:15631-23663 GCF_052543235.1 Streptomyces sp. SAS_272
GCGGGTCGGCGGCGCGTTGAATGCCGGCCGGTGCGCCGCCGACCGCTGCCCGGTTGACCCGAAAGAGATAAGGGCACGTCAGATGGCCGGTAGAGGACAAATCTGAAGAGAGGCTACGGGCGCTTTGCGGAACTGTTACCTGAGAGGGTCTGCACGTTCCCTTGACTGGTTCTCGCGCTCTCCGTACGTTGCGGCGTAGAACGTTGTACGCGTTCACTTCGTCCGGTTCGCGCTCTTTCGCTTGGGCGCTCGCGACATCTCCCCTCCGGCCGGCAAGCTGCCAGGGCCGCACTTCCTTCGCATCCCAAGGAGTTTCCGATGCGGCGTACCACTCGATCTGCTCTCGCAGTGACCACGACCATGAGCCTTGCCGGTCTCGCAGCCCTCACCGGCTGCACCAGCGCGGGCACCACCTCAGGCAACACGGGCGAGGCCAGGACCACGCTCACCCTCGGCATGACACAGGACATCCAGGGCTGGGACCCGACCAGCCAGCCCCCCTACCAGGGGTGGGCCGCGTCGGCCGTGTACGACACCCTCATCCGCTGCAGCGCCACCGGCCAGCCGGAGCCCGAAGTGGCGACGTCCTGGACATTCGCGCCGAACAACATGGGCGTCACCGCCCGTCTGCGGTCGGGCATGAAGTTCTCGGACGGCAGCCCGCTCGACGCCGCCGCGGTGAAGGCGAACTTCGAGTACTCCAAGACGCACGGCGGCGGCGCCGCCCGCTTCAAGGACATGACGGTCACCACGCCCGACAAGTCGACCGTGAAGATCGCCCTGTCCAAGCCGAACCCGCTGCTCACCGGGCGCCTGTGCGACCTGCGCCTGGGCAGCCCCAAGTTCCTCGCGAGCGGCAAGACGAACAAGGCGCCCGTTGGTTCGGGCCCGTACACGCTGGACGCCTCGGCGACGACCGCCGGTTCGACGTACGCGTTCACCAAGAACGACGCGTACTTCGATTCCAAGCGGTTCCCGTACAAGAAGCTCGTCATCAAGGTGATCACCAACGAGACGGCGACGATCAACGCGCTCAAGACCGGGCAGATCGACGGCTCGCTCATCACCCAGGCGACCTACAGTCAGGCCGAGGCGGCCGGACTGAAGACCATGTGGCAGAAGAGCGAGGTCACCCGGCTGCTGATCACGGACCACCTCGGCAAGAAGGTGCCGGCGCTGGGCAACGTGGACGTGCGCCGGGCGATGAACATGGTGTTCGACAAGGACTCCATCGCCAAGAACCTCTACCGCGGCCTCGCCTCCCCGACCGCGCAGATCTTCCGTGATGGCACCCAGGCCCGTATCAAGGACCTCAAGGACCCCTACCCCTACGACGTCGCCGCCGCCAAGGCGCTCATGGCGAAGGCGGGATACGCCAAGGGATTCAGCCTGGAGATGCCCTATCTGCAGGGCCAGGGCCTCGACGCGCTGATGCCGGTGGTCAAGCAGCAGCTGGGGCTGATCAACATCAAGGTCAAGCAGGTGACCCTGTCCGGGCCGAACGCCATCGGGGATCTGCTCAGCGGCAAGTACCCGGTGCCCATGTGGGCGCTCGGGAACTACGCCGACTCCCGGCAGGACATCACCGACTACATCCTGTCGGACGGCATCTGGAACGTCGAGCACCAGCAGGACGCGACGGTGACCAAGCTCTGGAACAAGATCTCCAACGAGACCTCGGAGCAGTCCGCCAAGGACCAGCAGGCCCTCAACCGGTACGTCATCGACCAGGCGTGGTTCGTGCCGATGGTGGACACGGGCACGATCTACGCCTCCAACCCCAAGGTCAAGATCAACAAGTCGACCGACCCTTCCGGCCTGCACCCGCAGCTCTGGGACTTCCAGTAGTCCGGTAGTCGTCCCCGGCGTGATCGATTGGAGCCACGGGTGTTGGTATCCGTACTGAAGAAGCTGGTTCGCGCGGTCGCCGTGCTCCTGCTGGTCAGCTTCGCGACCTTCACACTGATGTACGGCAACGGTCCCGGCATCGCCCGGGCCGTGCTGGGCACGAACGCCACCGACGCCACCGTCCGGGCCGAGGTGGTCAAGCTCGGCCTGGACAGACCGCTCCCCGTGCAGTACGGGGACTGGCTCAAGGGAGTCGTCACCGGCGACTTCGGGGACTCCTTCTTCACGGGGCAGTCCGTCTCGTCGGCCCTGTCCTCCCGGGTACCGGTGACGCTCACCCTGATCGTGCTGACGATGCTGCTGACGGTGGTGGCGAGTGTCCTGATCGGTGTCGCCGCCGCCGTCCGCGGCGGGTGGATCGACCGGGTGGTGCAGTTCCTGTCGGTCCTGGGAGCCGCGGTACCGCCTTTCATCGTCGCGATCGGTCTGGTCTTCGCCTTCGCCGTCTCCATCCGGGCGTTTCCCGCCACGGGGTACGTCTCACCGGACCAGAGTCCCACCGGATGGATCGAGTCGGTCACCCTGCCGGTGATCGCTCTGCTGGTGGGATCCATCGCCAACTCCGCCGCACAGTTCCGCGGGGCGATCCTCGACACGCTCTCCCAGGACTTCGTCCGTACCCTGCGGGCGCGTGGGATCCCCGAGTCCAAGGTGGTCTTCCGGCACGTGCTGCGCAACGCCGCGGGTCCCGGTCTGACCGTCCTGAGCCTGCAGACCCTCGGCCTCATCGGCGGCGCCGTGTTCATCGAGCAGGTGTTCGCGCTGCCGGGCATGGGAGATCTGAGCAACACCTCCGCACAGAAGGGCGACGTGCCCGTGGTGATG
This sequence comes from Streptomyces sp. SAS_272, assembly GCF_052543235.1. NCBI lineage: Bacteria > Bacillati > Actinomycetota > Actinomycetes > Kitasatosporales > Streptomycetaceae > Streptomyces > Streptomyces sp. SAS_272. The sequence continues at coordinate 18,365 of NZ_JBMNDR010000113.1, forward strand.
GGTTGCGTGCTGGTGACGATTGTGATCGTGCTCGTCGTCAACCTGCTGGGTGACCTCGTGACGGCGGCGGTCAACCCGAAAGCGAGGACGCGATGACCACGATTCCCACCATGGAGCCGTCCGGGCCGGTGCAGCCGGCCACCAAGGGAGGTTCGCTCCTGCGGCGGCTGCTGACCACTCCACAGGCCGCCGTCTGTCTCGCCTTCCTGCTCTTCGTGGTGTTCCTGGGCCTGTCCAGCTCCTGGCTGGCCCCCCACGGGCAGAACGTGACCGACCTGGGCGCGGTGAACGCCTCCCCGTTCTCCTCAGGTCACCTCCTCGGAGCGGACTCGACGGGACGGGACATCCTGTCGCGGCTGATGTACGGCGCCCGGCAGACGATGATCGCCTGTCTGGTGGTGCTCGTCGTGTCCCTGGTGATCGGCGTGACCAGCGGCCTCGCCGCCGGCTTCTACCGGGGCAGGACCGACGCGGTGTCGAGCTGGTTCTCCGACGTGGTCATGTCGATGCCCGGCATCGTGCTGCTCATCGCGCTGTACGCCCGGACCGGGTCGAACATCGTCGCCGCCATGGCCGCCTACGGGCTCATCGTCGCACCCTCGTACTTCCGCCTGGTCAGGTCGGTCGTCCTCGGGGTCCGCAGCGAGCTCTACGTGGACGCGGCCAAGGTGGTCGGCCTGTCCGACCTGCGGATCGTCGGACGCCATGTGCTGTGGGCCGTACGCGCGCCGATCATCGTCCAGAGCTCGTTCGTCCTGGCCTCGGCGATCGGTATCGAGGCCGGCATGGGCTTCATCGGCCTGAGCGACCCCGACAAGGCGTCCTGGGGCGGGGTGCTCCAGGAGGCGTTCGGCAACATCTACAACAACAAGCCCGGCGTGCTGTGGCCGGCCCTCCTCATCGTGCTGACCGTCCTGGCGCTCGTCCTGCTCGGCAACGCCCTGCGCGACATCCTCCAGGCGTCGGCACACAGCAGGACGCTGTCCCCGCGGCGGCGCCGCGAACTCGTCCAGCGGGCACGGGAAGAACGCAGGCAGGCGGCTGTGGCGGAGATGGCCGCTCCCGCCGAGGCCGTGCTGTCGGTCCGCGGTCTGCGCATCGGATACCCGGACGGCGAGGACGGGGTGCGCGAGGTCGTGCACGGCGTCGACCTCGACGTACGGCGCGGAGAGATCCACGGCCTGGTCGGCGAGTCCGGCTCGGGCAAGTCCCAGATCGCGTTCTCGACTCTGGGCATCCTGCCCCGCGAGGCGGTCGTCCTCGGCGGCAGCGTCCTCCTGGAGGGTCAGGACCTGCTGGCCGACGAACACCGGCTGCGCGAGGCCCGGGGCCGGCGCATCGCCTACGTGCCCCAGGAACCCATGTCGAACCTCGACCCCTGCTTCACGGTCGGCGCCCAGCTCATCCACGGCCTGCGTGCGATCAAGAAGATCTCGAAGCAGGAAGCGGAACGGGAACTGCTGAAATTGCTGGCGCGCGTCGGCATCAAGAACCCGGAGCGGGTCTTCAAGCAGTATCCGCACGAGATCTCCGGCGGTATGGCACAGCGTGTCCTCATCTGCGGCGCGGTGGCCTCCGACCCCGATGTGATCGTGGCGGACGAACCGACCACCGCCCTGGACGTGACCGTGCAGGCCGACGTGCTGGAACTGCTGCGCGAACTGCGCGACGAACGGGGACTGGCCGTCGTCCTCGTGACCCACAACCTGGGAGTCGTCGCGGACATCTGCGACACGGTCAGCGTGATGCAGGACGGTCACATCGTGGAGCGCCAAGACGTCGACGGGCTGTTCGAGGCCCCGGCGAAGGCGTACACGAGGGAACTGCTCTCCTCGGCACGCCGTGTCGAGATCGCGGAGGTGTGAAGTGACGGAGCCGGTACTCAACGAACCGGTCCTGAAGGTCGACAACCTCGTGGTCCGCTACGGCGGACGGCGGGGCACCGGAGCCACGGTGATCGACGACGTCTCCTTCGAACTCTGCCCCGGGGAAACTCTGAGCCTGGTCGGTGAGTCGGGGTCGGGCAAGACGACCATCGGCCGCGCGGTCCTCGGACTCGCGCCGGTCACGGCCGGCACGATCACCTTCCGCGGCGAGACCGTCAGCAACATCCCGCGGGCGCGCCGGCGCAAGGTCGCCCGTGACATCCAGGTCATCTTCCAGGACCCGTACTCGTCGCTGAACCCGTCGATGACGGTCGAGAGCATCCTCGTCGAACCGCTGGTCGCGGCAGGCGTGGAGGGCGGCCGGGCACGGGTACGGGAACTGCTGGACGCGGTCGGCCTGCCGGCCGACGCCGGCGGCAGGTATCCGCGGGAGTTCTCCGGCGGCCAGCGGCAGCGCGTCGCCATCGCCCGCGCCCTGGCCCTTCAGCCGTCGGTCATCATCTGCGACGAACCCACCAGCGCCCTCGACGTCACCACCCAGGCCCGGGTCCTGACGCTCCTCCAGGACATCCAGCGGGAGACCGGAGTGGCCTACCTGTTCATCAGTCACGACCTCGGCGTCGTGAACGAGGTCAGTGACCGCATCGCCGTCCTCCATCAGGGCCGCATCGTCGAGATCGGCAAGGCGCACGACATCGCCACCGACCCACAGCACCCGTACACCCGCAAGCTCCAGATGGCGGCTCCGGTAGCGGATCCGAAGAAGCAGCGACTGCGCCGCGCAAGGCGGCTGCAGAGCGACACCGCGGAGCTTTCCGACCTCAAGGGAACCTCGTGAACACACAGGGAGCAAACGTCGGCGACGCATCCGAGCCGGGCCGGCACAACGCGCTGACGAGGCGCAGTTTCGTCCGCAACACGGCCGTCGGTGCTGTAGTGGTCCTCGGCACGTCGGCGATCTCGATACCCGGCGCGTCGGCCGCGACCCGCCCGCAGTGCGCGGCACTCGTCAGCGGCGGGCCGATGTGGGTCACCGCGGACTGCGACGACCCGACGTACAGCCAACCCGTCATCGACAGTGAGACGGACCTGACCACACCGGTACCGCACCGCAAGGTCTCGGGCCACTTCGACGGCACCGACAAGAAGTTCAATCTCTACCTGCCGCCGAAGGGGCAGTGGCGGGGTCGCTTCTTCCACAAGGTGTACCCCTTGACGGACGAGAACGCCGCCGACCAGGACATCGCCTTCGGCGCGGACAGCGGCGCCTATGTCGTGCAGGCCAACGGCGGCACCGGATACCGCGTCGACGCCGCCGCGGCCAAGTTCTCCCGCACCTACGCGGCGAAGTACTACGGCACGTCGAGAAAGATCTACGGCTACGTCTGGGGCGGCAGCGGCGGCTCCTTCCAGACGATCGGGGCCATCGAGAACACCCAGGGCGTGTGGGACGGCGCGGTGCCCTTCATCCCCGGCACGCCGTACTCCATCCCGAGCAGTTTCACCGTCCGTGCCCTGGCGCGGCTCGTCCTGAGGGACAAGGCGCCCCGGATTGCCGACGCCGTCAGGCCGGGTGGCAGCGGCCGGCCTTTCGCGAGTCTCAACAGCGTGGAGCGGGCCATGCTGCGCGAGACCACGGCATTCGGCGTTCCCCTGCGGGCGTGGGAGGACTACGAATATGTGCTCGGGGTGTCATCGCCGGACGGGCTTCTCGGATTCGCGGCCGTACTCCGCACCATGGACCCGGCCTACGCCGACGACTTTTGGAGCAATCCTGGCTACCTCGGCACCGAGAAGTCGGCTCTCGGCGACGTCGTCCGTGGCGCCCGGATCGACCTCCTTACCACGGTCCAGAAGGTCGAGCGGGACGCCCAGAACACGCCCACGAGCATGGTGCTCGCCAGTGCCCCGACGCAGCAGGACACCACGGGACTCGACTTCACCGTGTACGCCGGTGACGGCACGACGGTCATCGGGACGCTCACGGCTTCCCTGGACCCGGCGACGCGCGTCGTCACTCTCGCGAGCGGGAACGACGCCAAGGTGCTGGATGCCCTCGACACCGGGGTCAGGCTGCGCCTCGACAACAAGTGGACCATCGCCTTCCGCGCCTATCACCGCTATCAGGTCCCCACGCGCCCCGGCTTCTACCCCTGGGACCAGTACCGGGGGCCCGACGGAAAGCCGCTCTACCCGCAGCGCGCCCTTCAGGTCGGCCCGCTCATCTCCAAGTCCACCAGCGGCGGCGGCACCCACACGGGCAAGATCACCGGCAAGGTCATCGTGGTGGGCAACCTCGCCGATGTCGACGCCTGCCCCTGGCCGGGCGACTGGTACCGCGCCCGGGTGAAGGAAGCCCTCGGCGCTCAGTACGGCGACGACTTCCGCCTCTGGTACAGCGACAACGCCGACCACCTCGAAGGCCCGGTCGCCGGTGCCCGCGCGGCCCAGATCATCGAGTTCACCGGCATCCTCCAGCAGGCGCTGCGCGATCTGAGCGCCTGGGTGGAGAAGGGGGTGGAACCCGCACGCACGACTGCCTACGACGTGGCCGACAGCCAGATCACGGTGCCGGAGCACGCCACGGCCCGCCGGGGAATCCAGCCAGTCGTCCACCTCACCGCCGACGGCACCGACCGGATCGAGGTGACGGCCGGCACACCCGTCACCTTCAGGGCCCGGATCGAGGTCCCGCCCGGCGCGGGCCGCGTGGTGCACACCGAGTGGGACTTCGCCGGCACCGGCGGCTTCACGGTGAAGCCGTTCGGACCGCCGCGCCAGACCGTCGAGATCCGGCAGACCTTCACCTACACCGAGCCGGGCACGTACTTCCCCGTTCTCAAGGCGACGGCACAGCGAGAGGGTGACACGGCAACCCCCTTCGCCCAGGTGGCGAATCTCGGCAGGGTGCGCGTCGTGGTCCGCTGACAGCGCACCGTGGCAGAGGAAGGAGCCGGCGTGCGATGCCGCGCCGGCCCCTGGGCTTGGCGATGTGCTGAGCGACGTCGTCGGCCGGGCTCTCCCTCCGGGAGTTCGAGTGCGGCATATCGTGACCGTGCCTTTTCCCGGGCCGGCCGGCAGACCGACACGGACGCGAGGCGTCCTCGCTGAGGCACGGGGCGTCAGCCACCGCGCCAGTCCCCGACCCTCCTTTCAGGGGCTGTGTCCGCATCGCTTGTGGTGGCTGATGCGACGACTGATCACCCGCCTCGCCGACCGTCGCCCCACCCAGGTCGACCACGTCTTGCACTGGTCGACCTGGCGCCGAAAACGGCAGCTGTGCTGCTTCGGTCTTCTGCGACTATGCGACTAGATGTATTGACCCGCAGCGTTGTTCACACGGCTGATCGGTGGCTGGCCGCCAAGTGCGGTGTGGCAGCGATGGTGGTTGTAGGTGTGCAGGAAGTCTGCCA
>NZ_JBMNDR010000114.1:0-22617 GCF_052543235.1 Streptomyces sp. SAS_272
CGCATGAGGAGCGCCATGACGCCGCCGACGCAGAAGAACGCGAACGACGTGACCAGGTACAACGTACCGATGGTCTTGTGGTCGGTGGTCGTCAGCCACTTCACCACGACGTTGCCGGGCTGCCGGCGCCTGACCGGCAGCTCGTTCTCGTACGAGTCCTCAGCTGCGGAGGCACCCTGGGGTTCGTTGAGGATGCTCACAGGACGTTCGACTCCCGGTTCTTCTCGGGGCTCGTTTGCTCGATGCCGGCCGGAACGTAACCGGTCTGCCCGTTCTTGGCGATGTCCTTCAGGTGCTTCTGGTAGGCCTCCGGGGAGACCACCTTCACGTTGAAGAGCATCCGGGAGTGGTCGACGCCGCACAGCTCGGCACACTTGCCCATGTAGGTGCCCTCGCGGTTGGGGGTCACCTGGAAGGAGTTGGTGTGGCCCGGGATGACGTCCTGCTTCATCAGGAACGGCACCACCCAGAAGGAGTGGATGACGTCCCGCGAGGTGAGGACGAAGCGGACCGTCTTGCCCTTGGGGAGCCAGAGGGTCGGACCCGGGTTGTTGGTGTCCGGGTTCCGCTCACCGGGGGTGCCGCAGGTGTAGACGCCGCCCGCGTCGGACGGGAAGTCCTTCTTGTACCGGTCCGGGATCGCGGCCAGGTTCTTGTCGGTCTTCGCGTCCCCGTCGGAACCGGCGACGTTCTCGATGTAGTTGAAGCACCAGCTCCACTGGAAGCCCACCACGTTGACCGTGACGTCGGGCTTCTTCTCGAGGCTCAGCAGCTTCGACTCGTCACGGGCCGTGAAGTAGAACAGCACCGAGACGATGATGATGGGGACGACCGTGTACAGCGCCTCGATCGGCATGTTGTACCTGGTCTGCGGAGGAACTTCGACCTTTGTGCGACTGCGCCGGTGGAAGAAAGCACTCCACAGGATCAGGCCCCACACCAGCACGCCGGTGGCCAGCGCGGCAGCCCAGGAGCCCTGCCACAGGGAGAGGATCCGCGGAGCCTCTTCTGTGACCGGGGTGGGCATACCAAGGCGGGGGAAGTCCTTGTATGTGCAACCGGTGGCGGTCGCCAGGACCAGGCCCGCGGTCATTGCCTGCAGCAGCTTCCGCCGCATCGGGCGCCGCGGCGAGCGGTCGGAGCCGTTGGGACTCACGTAGCGCCTTCCCGAGAGTCTCGCCCGCGCGGTTGGCTGCGGCCTGACTTCTCGCTGGTCGGTCGCCGCCCTGCGTCGGGCAGGGGTTTGGATGTTTATGCGGACCAAACCCTAGCCGACGCCCTCCGGGGGGTCGCGGGGAGGGTGGCATACGCGCCGCCCGTCACCCCGAAGGGGTGGGACGAGCGCCTGATAGCGCCTAATAGCTCGTCAATGCGGCTTGTGCGGCGGCTGCGGCCCGCCGTGGCCGGTCGCGCCGGCGCGGCGGAGCCCGTAGATCGAGAACAGTTCCGCACCCCTGGGGTGCCAGCCTCACCGGCGCTTTACCGTTGGGGTGTGTCCTACTTCGACGCTGCTTCCGCCGTCCCGCTTCATCCCGTCGCCCGACAGGCCCTGTCGGCCTCGCTCGACGAGGGGTGGGCGGATCCCGCCCGGCTGTACCGGGAAGGGCGGCGGGCCCGGATGCTGCTGGACGCGGCGCGGGAGGCGGCGGCCGAGGCCGTCGGGTGCCGGCCGGACGAGCTGGTGTTCACGTCCTCCGGGACGCGGGCCGTGCACTCCGGGACGGCGGGCGCGCTGGCAGGTCGCCGGCGGGTCGGACGTCACCTGATCGTGTCAGCCGTCGAACACTCCTCGGTACTCCATTCGGCCGAGGTGTTCGAGGCGGACGGCGGGGCGGTGACCCGGGTGCCGGTGACCCGGACCGGTGCGGTCACCCTCGAGTCGTACGCCGACGCCCTGCGGTCCGACACCGCGCTCGCATGCCTGCAGTCGGCCAACCACGAGGTCGGGACCGAACAGCCGGTGGCGGCGGTGGCCGAGCTGTGCCGGGAGGCGGGGGTGCCGTTGCTGGTGGACGCCGCCCAGTCGCTGGGATGGGCGGCCGTGGAGGGCCCCTGGTCGCTGCTGGCGGCGAGCGCCCACAAATGGGGCGGGCCCTCGGGCGTCGGACTGCTCGTCGTGCGCAAGGGCGTGCGGTTCGCGCCGCAAGGGCCCCTGGACGAGCGGGAGTCGGGGCGGGCGGCCGGGTTCGAGAACCTTCCGGCGATCGTGGCCGCGGCGGCCTCGCTGCGGGCGGTGCGGGCCCAGGCGGCGGCCGAGGCGGACCGGTTGCGGGAACTGACGGCGCGGATCCGCGCGCGGGTGGCGGACGTCGTCCCGGACGTCGAGGTGGTCGGGGACCCGTATCGACGGCTGCCCGGGATCGTCACCTTCTCCTGTCTGTACGTGGACGGGGAGACGCTGCTGCACGAGCTGGACCGGGAGGGTTTCTCGGTCTCGTCCGGATCGTCCTGCACCAGCAGCACGCTGACGCCCAGCCATGTGCTGCGGGCGATGGGGGTGCTGAGTGAGGGAAATGTGCGGGTCTCGTTGCCGGCGGGAGCGGCCTCGGCCGACGTGGAGCGGTTCCTCGACGTGCTGCCGGTGGCCGTGGCCGCGGTGCGGGAGAAGCTCGGCGCGCCCCTGCCCGGCCCGGCGGGCGCCCCGGAGGTCCGGCCCGCCGGGGACGCGCCGACGGCGGACGCGGGCTCGGCGGACGCGGGCTCGGCGGACGCGGCGGACGAGCTCGCCGTGGACGCGGCGGACGTGCTCGTGGTGGACGCGCTGGGCCGGCGGTGCCCGATCCCGGTCATCGAGCTGGCGAAGGTCATCGGGGACGTGCCGGTGGGCGGCACGGTGCGGGTGCTGTCCGACGACCAGGCGGCCCGGCTCGACATCCCCGCGTGGTGCGAGATGCGGGGGCAGGAGTACGCCGGTGAGGAGCCGGCGGACCGAGGCTCTGCCTACGTGGTCCGCCGGCTGTCCTGAGTCGGGCCAGGCCCGTGTCAGGCCAGGTGCTTGCGGACCTCGGCGCCCGCCTCGTCGCCGTAGGCCTTGGTGAAGCGCTCCATGAAGTGGGCGCGGCGCAGCTGGTACTCCTGGGTGCCGACCGTCTCGATCACCAGGGTGGCGAGCATGCAGCCGATCTGTGCGGCGCGCTCGTGGGAGACGCCCCAGGCGAGGCCGGAGAGGAAGCCGGCGCGGAAGGCGTCGCCGACGCCGGTGGGCTCGACCTTGGCCTCCTCCTCCGGGCAGCCGACCTCGATCGGGTCCTCGCCGGCGCGCTCGATGCGGACGCCGCGCGCGCCGAGGGTGGTGACGCGGTGGCCGACCTTGGCCAGGATCTCGGCGTCCGACCAGCCCGTCTTGGACTCGATGAGGCCCTTCTCGTACTCGTTGGAGAAGAGGTACGAGGCGCCTTCCAGCAGTATCCGGATCTCGTCGCCGTTCATACGGGCGATCTGCTGGGAGAAGTCGGCGGCGAACGGGATCGCCCGGGACCGGCACTCCTCGGTGTGCCGGAGCATGGCCTCCGGGTCGTCGGCGCCGATCAGGACCAGGTCGAGGCCGCCCACGCGGTCGGCGACGGTCTTCAGCTCGATCAGCCGGGCCTCGCTCATCGCGCCCGTGTAGAAGGAGCCGATCTGGTTGTGGTCGGCGTCGGTGGTGCACACGAAGCGGGCGGTGTGCAGGGTCTCCGAGATGCGGACGGAGGCCGTGTCGACGCCGTGCCGGTCGAGCCAGGCCCGGTACTCGTCGAAGTCCGCGCCCGCGGCGCCGACCAGGATCGGGCGGGTGCCGAGCTGTCCCATGCCGAAGGCGACGTTCGCGCCCACCCCGCCCCGGCGTACGTCCAGGTTGTCGACCAGGAAGGAGAGCGAGACCGTGTGGAGACGGTCCGCCACGAGCTGATCGGCGAAGCGGCCGGGGAACGTCATGAGGTGGTCTGTCGCGATGGAGCCGGTGACTGCGATGCGCACGGCGAGGACTCTCCTGAGGGGAGGGGGATTGACAGTTCACGCTACCCGCTCGGCTCCCGCCACTGAAGCAGAGGAAACTACCCGATAGTAGATCTTTCTTCGCGGGCCACGGCGTGCCTACCGTTCGACTATGACGAACCTCAAGGTCCACACCCCCGCTCCGGCCGACCCCGACGGCGACCTCGCGTCGCTGCGCGGCGACTGCGCGCGGATGGCTCCGCACTGGGCCGCCCCGGAGAAGATCACTTCCCGTCCGGTCTCGCCGTCACTCATTCACGGCGTGAACGTTCCCGCGACGTCGGCGCGGCTGCTGGAGGCCATGCCGGACTACGGCAACTAGACCTGCCGTTCGGATCACTCGGGGTGCCCCCTGGGGTGATCCCCCGATATTTCCTTCGGCACGGCGCACGGAAGGGAACCGTGCGCTCCCCCGTCGCGTCCCATCGGCGTCCCTCGTGAGGGGGATGCGGGGTACGACAGCAGGGCAGCCGAAGGAGCGATGCGGTGAACACCGAGCGACCCGAGAACGACGACGCCGCGCGCGAGCCGGAGAAGACGTCTTCCGCCGAGGCGAAGGCGCAGGACGCCGAGCAGGCGCGGCCGCGCGAGGCCGGGCCGACGGACGCGCAGCCTGCGCGTGCCGAGGCCGACGAGGCCGACGAGGCCGGGCGGACGGAGCCTGAGGTCGGCCCGGCGGACGCTGAGGCAGGACCGGCGGACGCTGAGGTCGGCCCGGCGGAGGCTGCAGGCCCGGCGGAGGCTGAGCCCGCTGCTTCGGACGAGGTCGCGGCGGAAGCCGGCGCCACACAGGAAACCGTCGGACCGGACCCGGCCGACGGTAAGAATGAGGTCGGCGGCCCGAACCCGACCGACGGTTCGGGTGAGGCCGGCGCTCTGAAGGAGGCCGCCGCTTCGGGTGAGCCGGACGCCTCGGACCAACCCGGTGAAATGGCCGAGACCTCGAGGGAGGTCGCCGACCCGGTCGAGGCCGGGGTTCGCGACGAGGGCGCCGTCCTGGACGGACCTTCGGCGGCGGACGGCGGCCGCGGCGACGGTCACGGCGAGCCCGTCGTCGGCGCGGTGGGCGACGGGGGGCCTGTTCCCGGACCCCGGCGCCGCTCCCCCCTGCTCATCGCCTCCGTAGCGGCGGCCGTCCTGCTGGTGGGCGGCGGCGGCGCCTATCTGACCGCCGGCGCGGTGGGCGGCTCGGGCGGCGGCTCCGGTTCGGGGTCGCCCTCCGGTGGCGACTCCCCCGCCACGCTCGCCCTGGACGACTACGCCGCGGGCAAGGGCGCCTCCCAGGGTTCCTCGAACGGCATCGCGCCCGGCGAACCCAACCCCTACGGGGTGACCTACCAGGCCGCCGGCACACTGCCCGACGGTCCCGGCTCCGCGCCCGTGTACTGGGCGAAGGGCGAGGTCACCGCGGACGAGGCGGCCCGGCTGGCGAAGGCGCTGGGGGTCGACGGGACGCCGGTGGCCGACGGCGAGGCCTGGCGGATCGGCGCCGGCGACAGCTCCGGGCCGGCGCTGCGGGTGAACCGGCAGGCGCCCGGCATGTGGACCTTCACCCGGTACGCCCCGGGCGCCGACAACTGCACCTCGCTCAGCGACAAGTGCGCCCAGTCCCCGACCCCGGCCACCGACGAGCCGGTGAGCGAGGCGGCCGCGAAGAAGGCGGCAGCGCCGGTCCTGAAGGCGCTCGGCCAGGACGACGCCAAGGTGGACGCGAGCCTGACCATGGGCGCCCAGCGCATGGTGAACGCCGACCCGGTCGTCGGCGGGCTGCCGACCTACAGCTGGACGACCGGGATCAGCGTCAACGCGCAGGGCGAGGTCGTGGCCGGGAACGGGCAGCTGGAAGCGCCCGCGAAGGGCGACACGTACCCCCTGGTGAGCGCGCAGGAGGCGCTGGACGCGCTGAACGCCGCGCCGGGGACCGGCCATCGGATGGGCATCGGCGGCTGTGCCAGCCCGGTGCCGCTGAAGGACCGGCTGGAGAGCCCGTGCGGCGCCTCGACGTCCGCTCCCGCGCGGCAGACGGCGACCGTGGAGGACGCGGTGCTCGGGCTGGCCCCGCACACTTCCGGCGGCCGGCAGGTCCTCGTGCCGTCCTGGCTGTTCGCCGTGAAGGCGGCGGGGGACGCGGACGGCTACACCGTGGCGCAGCCGGCCGTCGAGCCCGCGTATCTCAAGTCCGCCACGACGCCGGCCCCCACGCCGCGGCCGACCGGCTCTTCGGGGACCCGTGACGTGAAGGTGGACGGTTACTCCGCCGAGGGCAGGGAACTGACCGTCAGCTTCACCGGCGGGGTGTGCGCCGACTACAAGGCGACGGCGACGGAGAGCAAGGACGAGGTGAAGGTCACGGTCACGCAGACGCCCTGGCCGGACAAGGTCTGCATCATGATCGCCAAGGAGTACCACCAGGTCGTGCAGCTGGACGCAGCGTTGGGCGCCCGGAAGGTGGTCGGCTCGAACGGCGCGGGCGTACCGCTGGAGAAGCCGGGGGCCCGGCTTCCGCAGACCCGGTGACCCCCGGGGCGGGCCCCGGACCGACATGACCGACCCGGGGAGCGGCCCGGGCGGGATGTGCTGGACAGAGCGCAGCACGAAGGCGGCGGTCCCCTCGGAGGGGGCCGCCGCCTTCGCGTCGCTCAGCACGGTTCGCGGCGGAACCGGGCGACGGCCTAGCTGAAGGAGTCGCCGCAGGCGCAGGAACCCGTCGCATTCGGGTTGTCGATGGTGAAGCCCTGCTTCTCGATGGTGTCGACGAAGTCGATGGAGGCGCCGCCCAGGTACGGGGCGCTCATGCGGTCGGTGACGACCTTGACGCCGTCGAAGTCCTTGACCACGTCACCGTCGAGCGAACGCTCGTCGAAGAAGAGCTGGTAGCGCAGGCCGGAGCAGCCGCCGGGCTGAACGGCGACACGCAGCGCCAGGTCGTCGCGGCCTTCCTGGTCGAGCAGGGCCTTGACCTTCGCCGCGGCGGCGTCGGACAGGAGGATGCCGTCGCTGACAGTGGTCTTCTCGTCCGATACGGACATCTACATCTCTCCCGGGTTGTACGGAGACTGCTTGCCGACGTGTGCAACCGTCGGGACCGCGGATTCATTCCGGGGCCGAGGACTCGTGTTTCCGTTTCTTTCCTCTTCTTGTCTTTCATGCTCGCACACCCGCGGTGGAGCGGACAGCGCCCTCGAGACCCGCGCCTTCCTCACGCCGTCGTCACGCCGGCCTGAGGCCGGTGCGAGGACGGGTCCCGCGTTTCGGGATTCACGTCACATCGACGCAATGACCATCGTGAAAGTGCCGGGGGGCGGGTTATGATAGATAACGTCAATTCGACGAAAAGTAGAAAGGGTGCGTGTCGTGACCACCGCCCAGCCCACGGAGCTCGACGTACAGCCGACTCCGCTCGCCCTGTTGCTGCTCGGCCGCGAGGCCGACCCGAAGAGCGAGCGGGGCGTCGAGTGCCCCGGCGACCTGCCCTCGCCCTCGGACCCGGACCTGGTCGAGCGCGCCCGCGCAGCCAAGGAGAAGCTCGGTGACAAGGTCTTCGTGCTCGGTCACCACTACCAGCGCGACGAGGTCATCCAGTTCGCCGACGTCACGGGCGACTCCTTCAAGCTGGCCAGGGACGCGGCCGCCCGCCCGGAGGCCGAGTACATCGTCTTCTGCGGTGTGCACTTCATGGCCGAGTCCGCCGACATCCTGACCTCCGACGACCAGAAGGTCGTCCTGCCCGACCTCGCCGCCGGCTGCTCGATGGCCGACATGGCCACCGCCGAGCAGGTCGCCGAGTGCTGGGACGTGCTGACCGAGGCCGGCGTGGCCGAGCAGGTCGTGCCCGTCTCGTACATGAACTCGTCCGCGGACATCAAGGCGTTCACGGGCAGGCACGGCGGCACGATCTGCACGTCCTCCAACGCCCAGCGGGCCCTGGAGTGGGCCTTCGAGCAGGGCGAGAAGGTGTTGTTCCTGCCCGACCAGCACCTCGGCCGCAACACCGCCGTACGCGACATGGGCATGTCCCTCGAGGACTGCGTCGTGTACAACCCGCACAAGCCGAACGGCGGGCTGACCGCCGAGCAGCTGCGCGACGCGAAGATGATCCTGTGGCGGGGCCACTGCTCGGTGCACGGCCGCTTCAGCCTGGAGTCGGTCGACGACGTCCGCGCCCGGATACCCGGCGTCAACGTGCTCGTGCACCCCGAGTGCCGGCACGAGGTCGTGGCCGCGGCGGACTACGTCGGCTCGACGGAGTACATCATCAAGGCGCTGGAGGCGGCCCCGGCCGGTTCCAAGTGGGCCATCGGCACCGAGCTGAACCTGGTCCGCCGTCTGGCGAACCGTTTCGCGCCCGAGGGCAAGGAGATCGTCTTCCTGGACAAGACGGTCTGCTTCTGCTCGACCATGAACCGCATCGACCTCCCCCACCTGGTGTGGACCCTGGAGTCGCTGGCCGCGGGCAAGCTGGTCAACCGCATCGAGGTCGACCGGGAGACCGAGGAGTTCGCCAAGCTGGCGCTGGAGCGGATGCTGGCCCTGCCGTAGCCGGACCGCCGGCGCGCCCGTCGAGCCGGATCGCCCGGATCGCCCGGAACACCCGGATCACCCCGACTGCGGTCACTGGTCGGGGCGATCGGGGTCCAGTGTGAAGACGGTCCCGTCGGGGCTGAGCACGATCAGGGCGCCCTCGTCGAGGAACACGCGCGCCGCGGCGTAGCCGGACGCGACGACCTGGTCGGCCCTCGCGGCGGACTCCCACAGCAGTTCGCCCGTCCCGACGTCGACGGCGGCGACCCGTCCGGAGGCGCTGGCCGCGAACACCGCCCGTCCCTGTCCGTCGGCGGCGGGCCTGCCGGGCTGCTGAAGGGTCGTCGCGGTCTGCCACAGCCGCTTGCCCGTCCCGGGCGCATGGGCGACCATCTGCCCTCGGGAGTTGGCGAAGCAGAGCACCCCGCCCGCCAGCGCCACCTGCCCGCGCGGACTGCCGGGCAGCTTCACCTTCCGCACGGCGCCGGTGCCCGGGTCGATCAGGAGGACCTCGCCGTACGCCGACTCGTCGAAAGTCCGCTGTCCCCGTGGGACCTGCGCCACGAAGACCAGGTCGCCGTCGACGGAGCCGACGTAGTCGACGTCACCGTCCGGCACGCTCACCTTGCGGGTCGAGCCGTCGGCGGGGTCCACGGCGTAGAACACGTTGCGCGACGGTGTGCCCGCGTCGGTGCAGTCGGCGTAGGGGACGCCGTCGGCCTCCTGGAACTCACAGGAGTAGGTGGACCCGGCGGGCACGGTGGCCGTCCAGCGCACGGCGCCGCCGCGCAGTTCGCGGGCGGTGACGCGGTAGCCGTCCGCGGTCAGCAGGAGGTCGCCGACGACCGCGGGGTCGACGTGGCCGGTCCCACGCAGCGGGCGCGACCAGAGCAGCTTGCCGGTGGCGGTGTCGAGGGCGAGTGCGGTGGCGCTCTGGTCGTTGCCCGCCTTGTTCATCACGAACTCCGACACCAGCAGCACACCGTCGTGCACCCCGAGGACCCTGCTGTTGAATCTCACCTGCGACAGGCCCGGCGGAAGGGACTCGGCGCGCCAGGCGATCCGGCCGGTCGCCCCGTCGACCCGGACCGGGAGGGTGCCGTCGCCTCCGCAGTACAGGGCGCTCTTGCCCATCACACAGGACAGGGAGGCGCCGTCGGGTGCTCCGCCGCCCAGCGGTTTCCTCACCCCGGTCGCGGCGGCGCCGTACACCGAGGTCTGCCAGGGCTTCCAGCCGTTGGGCAGCGGGCCCCAGCCGACGGACCGGCCGCCGGTCGTGCTGCCCGGCTCCTCGGTCCTGCTGAAGGGGGCCACGTCGAGCAGCAGGTAGCCGGTGACGGCCAGGGCGAGGACACCCGCCGTCCCGGCCAGGACCGGCCACCGGCGCAGCCGGGAGCGGCGGCCCGGGCGGGGCCCCGCGGCGGTGCGACCCGGTTCGTCGCCCGTCGCGGGCGGCGGCGGCAGACGCAGGGACACCGTCTCCATGTCCCCCGCCGCAGGCCCGGGCAGCACCCGGGCGAACTCCTCCGCCAGCTCCTCGAGTTCGGGCCGGCTCTCGGCGTCCTTGGCCAGACAGCGGGTCAGGACCGTGCGCAGCGGCTCGGCCACCGCCTCCACCTTCGGTTCCTCCTGCATCACCCGCCACGCCGTGAGATACGGGCTGTCCGCGTCGAAGGGGCCGCGTCCGGTCGCGGCGAACACCAGCAGCGCGCCGAGGGAGAACACGTCCGAGGCGGGGCCGACCGAGCGGGCGTCCGAGAACTGCTCGGGCGACATGAACGGCGGGGTGCCGATCATCTTGCCGGTCTCGGTGAGCGTCTGGTTCTCCGCCGCCCGGGAGATCCCGAAGTCGATGACGCGCGGCCCGTCGTGGGCCATCAGGACGTTGCCGGGCTTGAGGTCCCGGTGGACCACACCGGCCCGATGGATCTCCCGCAGCGCCTCCACCAGGCCGAGGGCGAGCCGGCGCAGTTCCGCGCCGCGCAGCGGGCCGTGGTCGCGGATGCGGGCGGAGAGCGCGGGGCCCGACACGTACTGCGTGGCCATCCAGGGCCGGACGGCCTCCGGGTCGGCGTCCACGACCGGGGCGGTGAAGGCGCCGCTCACCTTGCGGACCGCTTCGATCTCCTGCCGGAAGCGGGCGCGGAACACCGGGTCCTCGGCGTACTGGGCGTGGACCACCTTGACGGCGACCTCGCGCCCCGAGCGGGACCGGCCGCGGTAGACGACGCCCATGCCCCCGGCCCCGAGCCGGTCGACGATCCGGTATCCGCCGAGTGCCTTCGGGTCGTCCTTGTGCAGCGGCACCGCGCCCGTCCCCCTCTCGCGCAGATCATTTGAGGTGCCAGCATAGGGAAAGCCTCCGGGGGACGGAGACCCGAGGGAAAGGGCTTCACCCGCCGGGACCGAGGGCGCCCTCCTCACTCCGCTCTCGGGCGTACCAGGCCCGACTCGTAGGCGATCACCACGAGCTGCGCCCGGTCGCGCGCGCCCAGCTTCGCCATGGCCCGGTTCACATGCGTCTTGACGGTGAGCGGGCTGACCTCCAGCCGTTCGGCGATCTCGTCGTTGGAGTGACCGCCGGCGACCAGCACGAGGACCTCGCGCTCGCGCACGGTGAGCGCGCCGAGCCGGGCGGAGCGGGCCGGGTCGTGGTCGTCGTCCGCGCCGCCCTGCGCGAGGAAGCGGGCGATCAGGCCCTTGGTGGCGGTCGGCGAGAGCAGCGCGTCGCCGCCCGCGGCGATCCGGATCGCGTTCAGCAGCTCCTCGGGCTCGCTGCCCTTGCCGAGGAAGCCGGAGGCCCCGGCCCGCAGCGACTGCACGACGTAGTCGTCCACCTCGAAGGTCGTCAGGATGACCACCCGGACATGTCCGAGCGTCGGGTCGGCGCTGATCAGCCGGGTCGCGGCCAGGCCGTCCGTACCGGGCATCCGGATGTCCATCAGGACGACGTCGACGGGCCCCTCCTTGGCCAGCCGCACCGCCTCCGCGCCGTCGGACGCCTCACCGACCACCTCCATGTCGGGCTCGGAGTCGACGAGCACACGGAAGGCGCTGCGCAGCAACGCCTGGTCGTCGGCGAGCAGGACGCGGATGGTCATACGGGATCCTCTGCGGTGCGGGGCTCGGCGGTACGGGACGGCTCCGTAGCGGGCGACGACCCGCGGGACGGCTCCGTGCGGGGCTGCGGGGGGCGGCACCGTGCGCTGGGGGGCCGGCCGGGCGGGAGCTGCCCGGCGCCGGGCTCGTCGGCACGGCTGCCGGTGGCGCGGGTCGCCGGCTCGGCGGCGCCGGTACGGGGCTTGACCGGCAGGATCACGTGGACGCGGTAGCCGCCGCCGTAGCGGGGGCCGGTGGTGAGGGTGCCGCGCAGGGCCGTGACGCGTTCGCGCATGCCCAGCAGACCGTGCCCGCTGCCCGCCGCCGGCGGGGCGTCGTCTGCCTGCTGCCCGTCGTCGAGGACCGTGACCTCGATGTTCGGCCCCACCCGTACGACGCTGACCTCGGCCTTCGCAGCCGGTCCGGCATGCTTTTGGACGTTGGTGAGGGCTTCCTGGATGACCCGGTAGGCGGCCAGGTCGACGGCGGCCGGAAGCTTCGTCTCCTGGTCGGCGCGGGCCACCTCGACCGGGAGGCCGGCGCTGCGGAAGGTGCCGGCGAGCTCGTCCAGGCGGTCGAGGCCCGGAGCGGGCTCGGTGGGGGCCTCCGGGTCGCCGGACTGGCGCAGCAGACCCACCGTGGCCCGCAGCTCGTTGAGCGCGGAGCGGCTGGCCTCGCGGACGTGCGCGAGGGCCTCCTTGGCCTGGTCGGGTCGCTTGTCCATGACGTGCGCGGCGACTCCGGCCTGGACGTTGACCAGGGCGATGTGGTGGGCGACGACGTCGTGCAGGTCGCGGGCGATGCGCAGTCGCTCCTCGGCGACCCTGCGGCGGGCCTCCTCCTCCCGGGTGAGCTCCGCCCGCTCGGCGCGGTCCCGGATGGCCTGGACGGCGGCCCGGCGGCTGCGGACAGCGTCGCCCGCGGTGGCGCCGATGCCGGTCCAGGCGAGGATCCCGAGGTTGTCCTGGGCGTACCAGGGCAGCGGTCCGGCGAGCATGGCGGCGCCGGTGAGGACCGTCATGGTGAGCAGGCCGGCCCGCAGGGTGGTGGGGCGGTCGGTGGCGGAGGCGACGGTGAACAGGGCGACGACGGCGGACATCGCCACGGGGGCGCGGGGGTCGCCGGTCACGGACTCGGCCACGGACGCCGCGCCGGTGAGGGCGAGGACCGTCATGGGTGCACGGCGGCGCAGGACGAGCGCCGCGGCGCCGAGGGTCATGAGCAGGAGACTCAGCGGGTCCGGCGTGCGGATGCTCCAGGTGACGCTCTGCTCGCCGTGCGGGTCGACGAGGGAGCCGGCGAGCATGCAGAGGAGGACGCCTGCGGCGAGAGCGGCGTCGAGGGCGAGGGGGTGGGCCTTGAGCCGGCACTCGGCCCGGGAAAGGAGGGTCACTTTCTGGTTGCCGTCGCTTTCCTCGCCGTAGCTGGGGGCTGGCGCCCCCGGACCCCGCTGCCGGCCCCGAACGGGCCTCGTCCTCAAGGGCCGGACGGGCCGAAGGACCGTGACCGGCGCCGAGGAGCCGGCTGAGGGGACGTGGGCGTCAGCCCGGGATCAGGCCGTCGTCGCTCAGCATCTCCCGGACCTCCTCCAGGCTCGCGTCCGGCGAGGGCAGGATGAGCTCGGAGGGTTCCAGTGCCTCGTCCGGCAGGGGGGCGCCGAGGCGGCGTACGGCGTCCAGGAGGGCGCCGAGGGTGCGGTGGAAACCGTCCTCGTCGCCGCTCTCCATCTCCGCGAGGAGGTCGTCGTCCAGCTTGTTCAGTTCGACGAAATGGGAGTCGGCCAGCTTCCACTGGCCCTCCCCCATGATCCGTACGATCACGTCGCCCTCCTCGGCTCCGGGCCCCGGCGCCGGGCTACTGCTTGTCGAAGCGCGGGGTGTCCTGCGGCTGCTGCTGGGACTGCGACTGGCCCGTGCCGCCCTCGATGGCCTGCTGGCCGGCGGACGGGCCGCCGGCGAGCTCGGCCTTCATGCGCTGCAGCTCCAGCTCTACATCCGTACCACCGGAGAGCCGGTCCAGCTCGGTCTGGATGTCGTCCCTCGCGATGCCCGTCGGGTCGTCCAGGGCGCCGGAGGCGAGGAGCTCGTCGAGGGCGCCGGCCCGGGCCTGCAGCTGGGCGGTCTTGTCCTCGGCGCGCTGGATGGCCAGGCCGACGTCGCCCATCTCCTCGGAGATGCCGGAGAAGGCCTCGCCGATGCGGGTCTGGGCCTGGGCGGCGGTGTAGGTGGCCTTGATGGTCTCCTTCTTCGTGCGGAAGGCGTCCACCTTGGCCTGCAGTCGCTGGGCCGCGAGAGTGAGCTTCTCCTCCTCGCCCTGGAGCGTGGCGTGCTGCGTCTCGAGGTCGGTGACCTGCTGCTGGAGGGCGGCGCGGCGGGAGAGCGCCTCGCGGGCGAGGTCCTCGCGGCCGAGCGCGAGCGCCTTGCGGCCCTGGTCCTCCAGCTTGGAGGACTGCGACTGGAGCTGGTTCAGCTGGAGTTCCAGCCGCTTGCGCGAGGTGGCGACGTCGGCGACGCCGCGGCGGACCTTCTGCAGGAGCTCCAGTTGCTTCTGGTACGAGTAGTCGAGGGTTTCGCGCGGGTCCTCGGCCCGGTCAAGGGCCTTGTTCGCCTTCGCGCGGAAGATCATCCCCATACGCTTCATGACACCGCTCATGGGCTTCGCGCGCCCCCTTCTGACGGACTCCGGCTCTCAGGTCTGCGACAGAACCCACAGTACGGGCCCTGCCTCCATTGACGCACTGTTCGGGGGCGGATGCGCTCCTCCCCAAGGACGACTGACAGGGCCCGGGCTCCGGCGTGAGGAGTAGGTGACCGTCAGGGGCGCGACGCGCCGCCCTTCGCCCCTCTTCCTCGTTCTCGCCCGGTCTGTCCCTTCTACAGACGACTGGTGTTGCCGGATCGTTCCCCTCCGGGCTGGGGTCCATGCCCAGGAGCGCTTACCCTTGGGTTTTGTGTTCCGAAGCCGTGCCAAGGAAGAGAAGGCCCCCGCTGAAGCGGTGGTGACCGACTCCAAGCAGCCCCGTGACCCTCAGGCGAAGAAGGGCAGGCCCACGCCCAAGCGCAGTGAGGCCCAGACCCAGCGCCGCAGCGTCGCCAACACCTCGACGTCGCGCAAGGACGCCGCCAAGCGGCAGCGCGACGAGCGCCGCGCCCAGATGGACCGGCAGCGCAAGGCGCTGGCCGGCGGCGACGAGCGCTATCTGCCGGTCCGCGACAAGGGCCCCGTCCGCAAGTTCGCGCGCGACTTCATCGACGCGCGGTTCAACGTGGCGGAGTTCTTCCTGCCGATGGCCGTGGTCATCCTCGTGCTGAGCATGGTGCGGGTGGGCTCGTTGCAGACCATCGCGCTGCTCCTGTGGCTGATCGTGATCGTCCTGATCGTGCTGGACTCGCTCGCCACCGGCTTCCGGCTGCGCAAGCGGCTGGCCGAGCGCTTCCCCGACCAGAACCGGCGGGGCGCGGTCGCCTACGCGCTGATGCGCTCGCTGCAGATGCGCCGGCTGAGGCTGCCCAAGCCGCAGGTCAAGCGTGGAGCGCAGCTCTGAGCACTGCGGCTTTCTCCGGGGGAGCGGCCGAGGCCTGGCTGAACAGGCTGGGCGGGCTGCGTGACGTCGTACGTCAGGAGCTGGTGGCCCGGCAGCTCGACGAGCAGATGGCGGGGCGCTATCCCGTGGGGCAGCGGCTGCGGGTCCTCGACGTCGGGATGGGGCAGGGCACGCAGGCGCTGCGGCTGGCCCGGCTCGGTCATCAGGTGACCGGGCTGGAACAGGACGCGACCATGGTCGCCGCGGCCCGTGAGGCCCTCAAGGGCGAGCCCGAGGGCATCCGGGAGCGAATGCGGATCATCGAGGGCGACGGCCGGGACACCGGGGTCCACTTCCTGCCCGGCAGCTTCGACGTGGTGCTGTGCCACGGCGTGCTGATGTACGTGGAGGCGCCGGACGCCCTGCTGGCGGGGCTGGCGCGGATGCTGGCTCCCGGCGGGCTGCTGTCGCTGCTGGTGCGCAACGCGGACGCGCTGGCCATGCGGTCCGGGCTGGCCGGGGACTGGGCGGGCGCGCTGGGCTCCTTCGACACCGTCTCCTACCGCAACCGGCTGGGCCTGGACGTCCGGGCCGACCGGCTGGCGACGCTGACCGACACGCTCGCCGGGATCGGGGCTCCGCTGCAGGCCTGGTACGGCGTGCGGGTCTTCACGGACACGGCCGCGGACGACGCGGAGATCCCCGGCGACCTCGAGCGGCTGCTCTCCGCCGAGGAGCGGGCCGGGCGGACCGATCCCTACCGGCAGGTCGCGGCGCTGCTGCATCTGTGCGGGGTGCGCGGCTGAGCCGGGTGCGCGGCCGAGCGGACGTGTTCCGCTCGTTCGGGTGAACCGCTGCCCGCCGCGCGACGGGGGTGAACGGGGGCGGGACGGCCGTGGTCCGGCCGCCCCGCCGCAGGGCTACGCCTCGTTCGCGTGCAGGCTCATCGGGCCGTAGATCTCGGTGGACTCCTCGTAGAGCCGCACCTGGTCCGCACCGCCCTCGAGGAGGTCCTTCCAGACCTCCCCGATCCAGGACTCGGCGTCCCCCTGCGTGGTGAACTCGTCGGGCTGCACCGCGGGTTGGACCTCCGTCCCGTCGGCCTTCTCGAACCGCCACGTCCATGCCGCCATGTACGCCTCCCAGCTGTGACCACGTGCAGAGCAGAAGCCGGATCCAGGTCCGGCTTCCGCTCTGAGCCTAGGGCCTGTCCGGCGGCCCGTGCCGAAGACGCGGGATCTCGTACGTTCCGGTCCGGCGCGGGCCGGATGCGCGGGACCAGGCCCGACGCGCGAAAATCAGCTCCGTGGAAGTCACTCTGCTCGGTACCGGCGCCCCCGCGGGACTGCCCCGCCCCGACTGCTCCTGCGCCGTGTGCGCGACCTCGCTCGGCGCGCACGCGCGGGCCGCGACCGCGCTGCTCGTGGACGGCGCCCTGCTGCTCGACCTCACGCCGGGCGCGGCCTTCGCCGCCGCGCGGGCGGGGCACTCGCTGGCCGGGGTCGGCCAGGTGCTGCTGACGCATCCGCACGACGGTCCGCCGGTGGAGGTGCCGGCCGGTCTGCCGCAGCCCGGCCGGGTGCCGGACGGCCAGGAGTTGGCGCCGCTGACGGGGCATCGGGTGCGGGCGGTGGCGATGGACGCGCCGGGCACCGGGTACGCGGTGACCGGGCCCGACGGGCAGCGGCTGCTGTACCTGCCGCCCCGGGGCGCGCCGGCGGGCCTGGAGGCGGGGTCGGAGCACGCCGGGCGCTACGACATGGTCCTCCTGGACGTGGTGGGCCGGCCGGACGCGCTGGCGAAGCTGCGGGCGGTCGGGGCGGTGGGGCCGACGACGGACGTGGTCGCCGTCCACCTGGACCACGACGTGCCGCCGGGCGCGGAGCTCGGCCGGCGGCTCGCGGCGGCGGGAGCGCGGGCGGTGCCGGACGGGACGACGCTGACGGTGGGGGTGTACGAGGACGTGCCCGACGTGCCGCGGCGGACGCTGGTGCTGGGCGGGGCGCGGTCGGGAAAGTCGGTGGAGGCCGAACGGCGGCTGGAGTCCTTCCCGGACGTGTTGTACGTGGCCACCGGCGGGACCCGCGGCGGCGACACCGAGTGGGCGTCCCGGGTGTCCGCGCACCGGGAGCGGCGGCCGGGTTCCTGGCGGACGACGGAGACCTGCGACCTCGTCCCGTTGCTGGCGCAGGCCGGGGCGCCGCTGCTGATCGACTGTCTGTCGCTGTGGCTGACGGACGTGATGGACGCGGCCGGGGCGTGGGACGACGCGGTGTGGGCGGACGGCGGCGAGAAGACGCTGCGGGCGCGGGTGCGGGAGCTGGCGGACGCCGTGCGCTCGGCCCGGCGGACCGTCGTCCTGGTGTCCAACGAGGTCGGCTCGGGCATCGTGCCGGCGACGCCGTCGGGACGGCGGTACCGCGACGAACTGGGGCGGCTGAACGCGGCGGTCGCGGCGGAGTGCGAGCAGGTCGTGCTGGTGGTGGCGGGCCAGGCGCTGGTGCTCCGCGGCTGAACCGCCGCCCCCGGCCCGCCCGTTCAGAACCCGGGCCGCACCCGCCGCCCGCCGCCCGCCGCCCGCCGAGCGGCGGGCCGGCGCCGGCAGCCTCCGCCGAACCGCCGTCCGGGCCCGCGCGGTTCGCCGTTCGGGCTTTGGCGCCTTCGGCCGACGCCCGTGCCGGCGGGCCGTGGCGGTGCGGTTCGCCGGCGGCCCGGTCAGGGTCTGCGGGCGACGATCCGGTAGGCGTTCGAGAAGCGGGTGCGGCGCAGGGCCGGGGCCAGGAGGTGGTCGAGGGCGGCGGCCAGGGTGACCAGCGGGCCGGCCGCGGCGCGCAGCCGGGTGCGGCGCAGGCAGAGCGAGGCGGCGGCCGCCAGGTCCCCCGGCGCGTGCGGTCCGCTGCGGTCCGCCACGACGATCTCGCAGCCCCGGGCCTCGAGTTCGGCCCGCAGGTTGGCCTGCGGGATCAGGTGGAGGTGGCGGGGCTGGTCGTGGTCGGGCCACCACTTGCCGAGGACCGCGGCGGAGGCGCTGGCCGGGTCCGGGAGTTCGAGGAGCAGATGGCCGCCGGGGCGCAGGGCCGTCAGCGCCGCGGCGAGCTCCTGCCGTGGGTCCCGGGTGTGCTCCAGGTGGTGGAGCATGCTGACGACGTCGTAGCGGCCGCGCAGCCGGGACAGCGTCTCGGGGTTCGTCAGCCGTCCCATGTGGGCCTCGTCGAGCCGTCCGGCCGCGTGCGCCCACCGCACCGTGGGCGCCGGGTCCACTCCGTCGAAGGCCGTGTAGGCGAACAGTTCCCTCGCCGCCTCCGGGAAGGCCGCGTCCCCCGTTCCGACGTCCAGCCAGCTCTCCGGCTCGGGGAAGGGCAGCATGGTGCGGGCCGTCGCCCGCAGGCGTGCGCGGGTGGTCCGGCGGTGGTCCTCCCGCGCGGCGTAGAGCTCCAGCCCCTCGGCGGTCAGGCGCGGGTTCTGGAAGGCGTGCCGGCAGTCCCGGCACTCGTCGACCACGAACGTGCCCGGCCTGGGGTGGCGCAGGTCCGGTGCGCGCAGCCGGGTGCGCAGGCTCTCCGAGCCGCACCAGGGGCAGTCGTCGCGACGCGGCTCGTGGACGGGCCTGGGGGGCATGAGCGGCTCCGGGAGGGCGAGGCGGACGAGGGACAATGTGCGGCAAAACGGAACGTATGGGATAGCGACCGTGGGTGCAATGACGTCGGGCGGGCGTGGTGGCGACGGGGCGCGGAACCGTTCGACCGGTGCCGGTACTGTTCGGCGAATGAGCTCGCTTAATCTCGACGACTTCACCGATCTGATCGAGCGTCCCGACGGCGGCGTGCGCCGCGACGCGGAGGCCCGCCGGGAACGTCAGATCGTGCCGCCCGGGTCGCTGGGGCGTCTGGACGACCTCGGTGAGTGGCTGGCGGCTGCGCAGGGCTCGTCGCCCGTGCGGCCGATCCTGCGGCCGCGGGTGGTGCTGTTCGCGGGCGACCACGGGGTGGCCGAGCTCGGTGTCTCCGTCCGACCGGCGGGCGGCGCCGCGGAGTTGGTGCGGGCGGTCCTGGAGGGCGGCCGGCCGGTCTCCGTGCTCGCCCGCCGCCTCGACGTCCCCGTGCGGGTCGTGGACATGGCGCTGGACTGCGATCCGGGCATCTTCCCGGAGGACGTCGTACGGCACCGGGTGCGGCGCGGCAGCGGCCGTATCGACGTCGAGGACGCGTTGACGGCGGAGGAGGCCGCGGCGGCCTTCGCGGCGGGCGTGGCCGTCGCCGACGAGGAGGCCGACTCGGGAACGGACCTGGTCGTGCTGGGCGACGTCAGCGTCGGCGGGACGACGGCCGCGGGCGTGCTGGTGGCGGCGCTGTGCGGAACCGACGCGTCCGTGGTGACCGGGCGCGGCGGGGAGGCGATCGACGACCTGGCGTGGATGCGCAAGTGCGCCGCCGTCCGAGACGCGCTCCGGCGGGCGCGGCCGGTGCTCGGCGACCAGTTGCAGTTGCTGGCGACGGTGGGCGGGGCCGACCTCGCCGCCATGACGGGCTTTCTGCTCCAGTGCGCGGTACGGAAGTTGCCGGTCGTCCTCGACGGCGTCGTGGCGGCCGCCTGTGCGCTCGTCGGGCAGCGTGTCGCGTTCCGGGCGCCGGACTGGTGGCTGGCCGGGCACTCCAGCGGCGAACCGGGACAGGCCAAGGCGCTCGACCGGATGGCCCTGGAACCGCTGCTCGACCAGGGCGTGAAGGTCGGCGAGGGCGCCGGCGCGCTGCTCGCCCTGCCGCTGGTGCGAGCCGCCGCGGCGCTGGCCGCCGAGCTTCCGGAGAAGCCCGGGGTCTCGCCGGAGGAGACGAAGGACGACGCGGGGGCGGACACGCAGAAGGAGTCTCGGGAAGGGACTCGGGAGGAGACGCAGGGCGGTCCCGAAGACCACTAAAGGGGACAGGCGGCACCAAAGGAGCTGTTTTCCACAAGTGCACCCATATGATCACCGCTCATGGGCAACACCCGGGGCGCCGCCGCCTTCGCCGTCTGGTACCTGCGCGCCGTCGCGTCCGTCAACTTCCTCAGCGCGGTGTGGGTCACCCTGGGGCAGGACGTACGACGGCACAACCAGGCCGACTTCTTCACCCCGTACCTGCTGACGGCCGGATTCGCGTCCGGGCTCTTCACCGCTTTCCTCGCCGTCACCATGGGGCGGCGCAAGCGGGCCGCGTGGATCCTGAACCTGGCCTTGAGCGGGGCTTTCCTCGGGCTGTTCACCCTGGCCATGGCGTTCCCGGAGATCCGGCGCCATCCCCAGAACTGGGTCTCGCTCGCGCTGACCGCCGCGTTCGTCTTCGCACTGCTGGCCGGGCGGAGCGCGTTCTACGCCAAGGGCGACCGGTCCAACCCGCGGCTCGCCGCGGCCGTCGGCGCGGGCGGGCTGCTGGGCGCCTCTCTGCTGGCCGCGCTGCTGGTGACGGTCACCGACCGGGCGTCCACGCCCTCCACGTTCCTCGAACGCTGGCGCTACGGCGCGCTGCGGCTGGTCTCCGTCACGGCGGACGACCACCGCGTCCCCGGGATCGCGCCGCCCACCTGGGTCGACGTCGCCGTCAACGTGCTGAGCACGGCGCTCCTGCTGGCCGTCCTGTACGCCGCCTTCCGCTCCCGGCGGGCCGTCGACCCGCTCACCGAGGACGACGAGAAGCGGCTGCGGGAACTGCTCGACCGGCACGGCGAGCGGGACTCGCTCGGCTACTTCGCGCTGCGCCGGGAGAAGAGCGTGTGCTGGTCGCCGACCGGGAAGGCGGCCGTCGCCTACCGCGTCGTCGGCGGGGTGTCGCTGGCCTCGGGGGATCCGCTCGGCGACCCGGAGGCCTGGCCGGGGGCGATCGAGCCGTGGCTCGCCGAGGCGCGGGCGCACGGATGGATCCCCGCGGTGACGGGCGCGAGCGAGGAGGCCGGGACGGTGTACGCCCGGCACGGGCTGGACGCGCTGGAGCTCGGGGACGAGGCCGTCGTCGAGGTCGCCGAGTTCACCCTCGAAGGACGCGCCATGCGGACGGTCCGGCAGGCGTGCAACCGGGTCCGCCGGGCCGGTTACACCGTGCGCGTACGACGCCACGAGGACATCCCGGCCGACGAGATGGCGTACCTGGTGCGGCGGGCCGACGACTGGCGCGACGGGGCCGCCGAGCGCGGGTTCAGCATGGCGCTCGGACGTCTCGGGGACCCGCGGGACGGGCGTTGCGTGATGCTGGAGTGCACCGACGCCGACGGTGAACTGCGCGCCCTGCTCTCGTTCGTGCCGTGGGGACCGCACGGGCTGTCGCTCGACCTGATGCGGCGCGACCGCCACGGCGACAACGGGCTGACCGAGTTCATGGTCATCGAACTGCTGCGGCGCGCCCGGGAGACGGGGATCGTCCAGGTCTCGCTGAACTTCGCGGTGTTCCGCTCGGTCTTCGAACGGGGCGCCCGCCTGGGCGCGGGGCCGGTGCTGCGGCTGTGGCGGTCGCTGCTGTGCTTCTTCTCCCGCTGGTGGCAGATCGAGTCCCTCTACCGCGCCAACGCCAAGTACCGGCCCGTGTGGGAGCCGCGTTTCCTGCTCTTCGAGAAGAGCGCGGACCTGCCGCGCATCGCCGTGGCGTCGGCCCGCGCCGAGGGCTTCCTGGAGGCGCCCGGGCTGCCGGGACTGCCGGGGCGTCCGCGCCGGGGACGCCTGGAGAGCCTGCGGTGAAGCGGCTCGCCCGCTGGGCCCGCGCCGAGTGGGGGCCGCTGTTCCTGGCCGTGTGCGGTCCGCCGGCGCGGCGGCGGTGGCGGGCGGTCCCGATGACGCTGACGGCGGTGGGGCTGACGTCCCTGACGCAGATCGTGCAGAACCAGTCCTGGGGCTACCGGCCCGTGCAGGACGTCGGCGCTGTGCGGGCCGAGGACCCGCTGTGGCTCGCCCTGTCGCGCACCCCGCTGTCGCTGTTCGTGCCCGCCCTCGACCTGCCGGTCTGGGGCGCACTCGCGCAGATCCTGCTGGTGTTCGGGGTCGCGGAGCTCTGCCTCGGCAGGCCGCGCACCCTCCTCGTCGCCTACACCGCCACGCTCGCCGGCACCCTGTACGCCCGCGTGGGGCTGGCCCTCGGCCCCGGCAGCCCGTTCGGCCTGCCCGCGTCCGACGCGCTGGTGGTGGACACCGGTCCGTCGGCGGCGGTGGTGGGCCTCGCGGTGTTCCTGGGCTGGCGCTTTCGCGCGTACACGACGGCGGCCGCGGTGATCGTCGCGATGGCGGTGGAGGTGCTGCTGAAGAACAACCTGGCCGGCAGGGAGCACCTTGCGGCGATCGCGGCCACGGCCATCCTGTACGCGTGTCTGCGCCGGCGGGACCGGACGGACGGGGCGGCGCGGCGCCCGGGCGGCCGGCGCCGGCGCCGGGGGACCCGCGCGGCCGGCACGGGCGCGGACCCGGAACCGGACCCCGCCCCCCGGCAGCCGCCGGCGGGCCCGCAGCCACCGGACGGCGGGCGCGGGGGGCCGGACCGGCG
>NZ_JBMNDR010000115.1:0-22570 GCF_052543235.1 Streptomyces sp. SAS_272
TCGCGGACGGCCCGCCGGTCCGGCGTTCCGTCAGTGCCTTCGCGGCCGCGACCGCGCGCCGGCCGCGGCTACGGCGCGCCTCCGCTGCTGTGCGCGATGCAGGCCACGTCGATCCGGTCGGCGAGCTTGGCGAGTTCGATCGTCAGCGCGGCGACGGTGTCCTCGTCGAGACCCTCCGCCCCGGCCTCGACGAGATGCAGCCACCGGCCCCCGAGCGTGCGGAGCAGCTTGCTCACGTCCGCCGCGGCCACCTGCAGGGTCCCGCGGTCGTCGACGATCAGGGGCAGGGTCACTTCGCGGTTCACATCCGGGATCGTAGCCGCGCGGCGCTCACGCACCGTGCCAAACCGTGGTGATGTTGCAGAACTCCCGGATTCCGTGCCCGGACAGCTCACGGCCGTATCCGGACCGCTTCACCCCGCCGAACGGGAACGCCGGATGGGACGCGGTCATCCCGTTGACGAACACCCCGCCGGCCTCCAGATCCCGGACGAACCGGTCGACCTCGGCCTCGTCGCGCGTCCAGACGTTGGAACTCAGGCCGAACGGCGAGTCGTTGGCGATGAGGACCGCCGCGTCCAGGTCGGCCGCCCGGTACACGGTCGCCACCGGCCCGAACGCCTCCTCGCGGTGGATGCGCATCTCCCGCGTCACACCGGCCAGCACGGTCGGCGGGTAGTACCAGCCGGGCCCGTCGGGCCGTTCGCCCCCGCACAGCACCTCGGCCCCGGAGCGCCGCGCGTCGTCCACCAGTTCCTCCAGGTCCGACCGCCCCTGTTCGCTCGCCAGCGGGCCGACCTGCGTCTCCTCCTCCAGCGGATCCCCGACCCTCAGCGCCGCCATGCCCGCGACGAACCGCTCGAGGAACGCGTCGTACACGTCCGTGTGAACGATGAACCGCTTGGCGGCGATGCACGACTGGCCGTTGTTCTGCACACGCGCGGTCACCGCGACCTCGGCCGCCCGGTCGGCGTCCGCCGACGGCATCACCACGTACGGGTCGCTGCCGCCCAGTTCCAGCACGGTCTTCTTGATCATCTCGCCGGCGGTGGCGGCGACGGCCCGTCCGGCGGGCTCGCTGCCGGTCAGGGTCGCGGCCTTGACGCGGTCGTCGCGCAGGAGGTCGTCCACCGCGCCCGAACCGACCAGCAGGGTCTGGAAGCAGCCCGCGGGGAAGCCGGCCCGGTGGAACAGCTCATCGAGGTACAGCGCGGTCCGCGGGACGTTCGAGGCGTGCTTGAGCAGCCCCACGTTGCCCGCCATCAGCGCCGGCGCGGCGAACCGCACGACCTGCCACAGCGGGAAGTTCCACGGCATCACCGCGAGCACCGGACCCAGCGGCCGGTACCGGACCACTGCGCGCGAACCGCCGGAGTCCTTCACATCGGCGGCGGCCGGCTCCTCGTCGGCGAGCAGCTCCTGCGCGTGCTCGGCGTACCAGCGCATCGCCCGGGCGCACTTCGCCGCCTCGGCCCGCGCCTGCACGACCGGTTTGCCCATCTCGAGGGTCATGGTCCGGCCGATGTCCCGCTGATCCTCGTCGAGCAGGTCGGCGGCCCGGTTCAGCATCCGTGCGCGTTCGGGACACGTCGTCGTCCGGTACGTGCGGAAGGTGGCCTCGGCGAGCTGGAGCCGGCGTTCCAGCTCCTCCGCGTCCATGGCCGCGTACGTCTCGAGCGTCTCGCCGTTCGCCGGGTTCACCGTCGCGATGGGCATGACCGACCTCCTGGGGAGCTGGCTGTGTTCCGACCTTCGCGCGCCGCACCGGACACCGCAACGCGTGCGCGTCCGCTCAGGCGCCCTGTGACGAGTGCTCCGCCAGCCGGTCGAGAAACGCGGCCTGCGCCGTGACGATCACCTCACGCGCGTGTTCCAGGCCGTACCAGGCCACCCGGTCGAGTTCAGGGAACTCCCGAGTACGTCCCGAGCGGGGCGGCCACTCCATGGCGAACGTGCCCGGCTCGACGGCGGCCGGGTCGAGATCCGCCTCGACGGCCCACACCGTGACGGTCTTGCCGCCGGTCTGCCGCACCTCGCCGAGCGCGATCGGCTCGCCGTCGGGCGGGGCCAGCCCCAGCTCCTCGCGGAACTCGCGCCGGGCCGCCTCCCAGGCGGGCTCGTCGGACTCGTACTCGCCCTTGGGGACTGTCCACGCGCCGGCGTCCTTCTTCGCGAAGTAGGGGCCGCCCATATGACCCAACAGCACCTCCAGGCCCGCTCCGGTGCGCCGGAACAGCAGCAGGCCGGCACTTCGGCGCGCGGTCACGGGCGCACCTGCGGGTGGGCGGCGAGCAGGGTCTCCACCGTGTCCGCCTCCTCGGGCCGCTTGTCCTCGCGGTAGCGCAGCACGCGGGCGAAGCGCAGGGTGACGCCGGCCGGGTAGCGCGAGGAGCGCTGCAGCCCGTCGTAGGCGATCTCGACGACGAGTTCGGGTCGGACGGTCACCACGTACCCGTTCTCCTCGACGGCCAGCCCCCGCAGATGATCCGTCTGCCAGGCCAGCATCGCGTCGGTCATGCCCTTGAAGGTCTTGCCGAGCATCACGAAATCGCCGTCCTGCGTGCGGGCGCCGAGGTGCAGGTTGGAGAGCTTGCCGGTGCGCCGCCCGTGGCCCCATTCCGCGGCCAGCACTACCAGGTCGAGGGTGTGCACGGGCTTGACCTTCAGCCACGACGCCCCCCGCCGGCCGGCGCTGTAGGGCGCGTCCAGCGCCTTGACGACGACGCCCTCGTGGCCGCGCAGCAGCGTCAGCCGGGAGAACTCCTCCGCGGCCTCGACGTCGTCCGGGCCGGACACGAGCGTGCGGCGGACCCGCAGAGGTTCGGGCGTCAGCCGGGCCAGTTCCGCGTGCCGTTCGGCGAAGGGCAGGTCGAGCAGGTCCCGGCCGTCCACGGACAGCGCGTCGAAGAACACGGGGGAGACGGGCACCGCCTCCGCGGCCGTCGCCACGTCCACCCGGGAGCCGACCCGTCCGGCGGTCTCCTGGAACGAGCGGGGGCGGCCCGCCCCGTCGAAGGCGATGACCTCGCCGTCCAGGATGAACCGCGACCCCGCCAGCTCCCGCGCCGCACGGGTCACCTCGGGCAGACGGTCGGTGATGTCGTCCAGGGTGCGGGTGTACAGGCGCACGTCGTCGCCGTCGCGGTGCACCTGGACGCGGATGCCGTCCAGCTTCTCCTCCACCGCGCACGCGCCGAGTCTGCCGACCGCCTCGGCGACGGACGACGCGGTGTGCGCGAGCATCGGCTGCACCGGGCGGCCCACGGTGAGCCGGAACGACTCCAGCGCCGCGGGGCCGTCCGCGAGCAGCGCCCGCGCCACCGACTGCAGCGACCCGGCCAGCATCACCGCCCGCCGTACGTCCCCCGCGGGCGCGCCGGTCGCCTGTGCCAGGCCCTCCACGGCGACGGCGTCCAGGGCCCCCTGCCGGACTTCGCCGGTGATCAGGCCGAGCAGGAACCGCTGTTCGTCCGCGGTGGCCGCGCTCATCAACTCGCCTACCAGACGCGCCCGTTCGGCCTGCGACCCGGGGCCCGAGACCGTGCCGAGCTCGGTGAGCAGGGCGTCCGCCTCCCGCACGGAGAGGGTCGGTTCGTCGGCCGGGGCGACCGGGCGGCTCAGCAGCTTCCACCCGACGCCCAGGCGGCCCTGGGGGAGTCGCCCGGCCAGATAGGGGATGACGACGGGGACGTCCTCCGCGTCCGCCTCCCGGAAGAGTTCGGCGAGCAGGGCGATCTTGCGGGAGCGCGCCGGGACGGCGGCGACTTCCCGGGACACGTCGGCGAGCCGGGTCAGCAACATGCAGCCATGGTGCAACGGGGAGCCGGTGACTACACCCCGGCTGCTCCGGCTGCTCCGGCTGTCCCGGTGGGCCCGGCTGTCCCGGTGGGCCCGGCTGCCCCCGTCGGCCGGACCGTCCCGGTGAGCGCGGCGGCCGCGGCGGCCGCGTCGAGGTCCGCCGTCAGCAGCTCCCCGTTGATCGCGGCGCCGGCCCGGTAGCCGCGGCTGGCGGCGTTCACGACCTGCTCGGCGAAGCCCGACGCGTTGCCGGCCGCCCACAGGCCGGGCACCGTGGTCAGCCCCCGTGCGTCGACGACGGGGTAGGCGCCGAACGGGGTCTGCGTCATCTCGGCGCCGAGCCGGGCCGGCAGGTCCGTCTGCGGCACCGCCCGGGGCGCGACGAACAGGACCTCGCGGTCGTGGGTCCGGCCCTCCCCGGGGCCGCCCGCGGCGAGCCGCACGCCGGTGAGCCGGTCGTCCTCCACGACCACGGCGGCCGCCTCGCCTGCGACGACGGCCACTCCGGCCGCGGCCAGTCGGCGCCGGTCCTCGCCGGTCAGCTCCTCCTCGGGCAACGTGTGCAGGAACAGGACCACGTCCTTCGACCACTGGGACACGACCAGCGCCTGGTGGACGCTCAGCGGGGTCGTGGCGAGCACGCCGAAGGCCCGGTCGCGGACCTCCCAGCCGTGGCAGTAGGGGCAGTGCAGCACGTCCCGTCCGAAGCGCTCGGCGAGCCCCGCGACCGGCGGCAGTTCGTCCTTCAGGCCGGTCGCCACCACGAGCTGCCGGGCGTGCACCGTCCGCCCGCCCGCGAGGCGGACGGCGAAGCCCTCATCGCCGTCCGCCCGGGTCGCGTCCACCGCCCGGTCGCGCACCAGCCGCACGCCGTACCGCGCGATCTCCTCGCGACCGACGGCCAGGAACTCGGCGGGGGACATGCCGTCCCGGGACAGATAGCCGTGCATGTGCGCTGCGGGCGCGTTGCGCGGCTCTCCCGCGTCGATCACCAGCGTGCTGCGCCGGGACCGTCCAAGGACGAGCGCCGCGGACAGCCCCGCGGCGCCGCCGCCGACGACGATCACTTCGAACTTCTCGGTCACCGTGACCACCTCCGCCGCCACCGTCGTCGCCAGCCCGCGCCATTGACAAACGTCTTTGCCGATTCTGCAAAATGGGGCCATGACTACCGATGGCGTTCTCGCGGAGGTCGGGCCCAGGCTGCGCCGCATCCGCAAGGAGCGGGAGGTGACGCTCGCGGCGCTGTCCGGGGCGACCGGCATCTCCGTCAGCACCCTCTCGCGGCTGGAGTCCGGGCTGCGCAAGCCCAGCCTGGAGCTGCTGCTGCCGATCGCGCAGGCCCACCAGGTGCCGTTGGACGAGCTGGTCGGGGCGCCCCCGGTCGGCGACCCCCGGGTGCGCGCCAAGCCCCTGACGCGGCACGGACGCACCTTCTGGCCGCTGTCCCGGCAGCCCGGCGGACTGCAGGCGTTCAAGGTGCTGGTGCCGCAGCGCGAGGAGGAGCCGGAGCCGCGCACCCACGAGGGCTACGAATGGCTCTATGTCATGTCCGGGCGGCTGCGGGTGGTGCTCGCCGAGCACGACGTGGTGATGACGGCGGGGGAGGCGGCCGAGTTCGACACGCGCGTGCCGCACTGGTTCGGATCGACGGGCGAGGGGCCCGCCGAGTTCCTCAGCCTCTTCGGGCCGCAGGGCGAGCGGATGCACGTGCGGGCGCGGCCGTCGCAGAGGTGACGCACGCAACGGTTCCCCGGAGGGCAAGCGACCGCTTAGTATGCACGGGACCAGGGTCCGACGACGCAGTCCCGTGGAGGCTCCGCATGCAGGCATGGCAGGTGCACGAGAACGGCGAGCCGAGCGAGGTGATGCGGCTCGCGGACGTGGAGCGGCCCACGCCCGGCGACGGCCAGGTCCTGCTCCGGGTGCGCGCCGCGAACATCAACTTCCCGGACGTGCTGATGTGCCGGGGGCACTACCAGGTCAGGCCGCCGCTGCCGTTCACCCCGGGCGTGGAGATCTGCGGCGAGACCGAGGACGGCCGCCGCGTGATCGCCAACCCGGTCCTGCCGCACGGCGGCTTCGCCGAGTACGCCGTCGCGGACGCCGCGGCCCTGCTGCCCGCCCCCGAGTCGCTGGACGACGCCGAGGCCGCCGCCCTGCACATCGGCTACCAGACCGGCTGGTTCGGTCTGCACCGAAGGGCCCGCCTCGAAGCCGGCGAGACGCTTCTCGTCCACGCCGCCGCCGGAGGCGTCGGCAGCGCGGCCGTACAGCTCGGGAAGGCGGCGGGCGCGACCGTCATCGGCGTCGTGGGCGGCGCCGAGAAGGCGGCCGTCGCCCGGGAGCTCGGCTGCGACACGGTGATCGACCGGCGGGCCGAGGACGTCGTCGCCGCCGTGAAGGAGGCCACCGGCGGCCGGGGCGCCGACGTGATCTACGACCCGGTCGGCGGCGAGGCCTACACGCAGTCCGCGAAGACCGTCGCCTTCGAGGGCCGGATCGTGGTCGTCGGCTTCGCGAGCGGGACCATCCCGAACCCCGCGCTGAACCACGCGCTGGTGAAGAACTACGCGATCCTCGGCCTGCACTGGGGCCTGTACAACACGAAGAACCCGAAGCTGGTCCAGCACTGCCACGAGCAGCTCACCGACCTGGCCGCCCGGGGTGCGATCAAGCCGCTGATCAGTGAGCGCACACCGCTCGACGGGGCCGCGGCCGCCGTGCAGCGGGTCGCCGACGGCGTCACCACCGGGCGGGTCGCCGTCGTACCGCAGAACGGAGCCGCCGTATGACCGACGCAGCCGAACTCCAGCGCCGCACAGCGCAGTTGCTGGCCGACCACCCGCCCGCCACGACCGGCCGGACGGACTTCCTCAGGGCCCGCTTCGACGCGGGGCTCGCCTGGGTGCACTACCCGGAAGGCCTCGGCGGCCTCGGCGCCCCCCGCTCCCTCCAGGCCGCCGTCGACGCCGCGCTGGAGGCCGCGGGCGCCCCCGACAACGATCCCCGGCGCATCGGCATCGGCCTCGGCATGGCCGCTCCGACGATCCTGAAGTACGGCACCGACGAGCAGAAGCAGCGGTTCCTGCGGCCGCTGTGGACGGGCGAAGAGGTCTGGTGCCAGCTGTTCAGCGAGCCCGGCGCCGGCTCCGACCTGGCCGCCCTCGGCACGCGCGCCGTCCGTGCGGACGACGGTGACTGGGTCGTCAACGGGCAGAAGGTGTGGACCTCCAGCGCGCACGTCGCCCGCTGGGCCATCCTCATCGCCCGCACCGACCCGGACGTGCCCAAGCACGCGGGCATCACCTACTTCCTCTGCGACATGACCGACCCGGGCGTCGAGGTGCGCCCGCTGCGCCAGATCACCGGCGAGGCCGAGTTCAACGAGGTCTTCCTCACCGATGTGCGCATCCCCGACGCGCGCCGCCTCGGCGAGGTCGGCGAGGGCTGGCGGGTCGCGCAGACCACGCTGAACAACGAACGCGTCGCCATCGGCGGCATGCGGCTGCCCCGCGAGGGCGGCATGATCGGCCCGGTCGCCAGGACGTGGCGCGAACGCCCCGATCTGCGCACCCACGACCTGCACCAGCGGCTGCTGAAGCTGTGGGTCGAGGCCGAGGTGGCCCGCCTCACCGGCGAACGCCTGCGCCAGCAGCTCGCCCTGGGCCAGCCCGGCCCCGAGGGCGCCGGCATGAAGCTCGCCTTCGCCCGTCTGAACCAGGAGATCAGCGGCCTGGAGGTGGAACTGCGCGGCGAGGAAGGCCTGTTGTACGACGACTGGACGATGCGCCGCCCGGAGCTCGTGGACTTCACCGGCCGCGACGCCGGGTACCGCTACCTGCGCTCCAAGGGCAACAGCATCGAGGGCGGGACCAGCGAGGTCCTGCTGAACATCGTCGCCGAGCGCGTCCTGGGCCTGCCGTCCGAGCCGCGCACCGACAAGGACGTCGCCTGGAAGGACCTCGCCCGATGAGCACACAGCCGGATCTTCTCTACTCCGAAGAGGAAGAGGCGCTGCGGTCGGCGGTCCGGGACCTGCTGACCGACCGCCTCGACCCGGCAGGCGTCATCGCGCGGACCGAGTCGGACGCCCCGCACGACGTCTCCCTGTGGAAGACGCTCACCGGCGACATGGGCCTCGCCGGGCTGCTGATCCCGGAGGAGCTGGAAGGACAGGGCGCCACCCACCGGGAGGCGGCCGTCGTCCTCGAGGAACTGGGGCGGGCGGTTGCGCCCGTGCCCTATCTGACGAGCGCGGTGGTGGCCACCGAGGCGCTGCTGGAGTGCGGCGCCGACGACCTGCTCGCGGGGCTGGCGTCGGCGACCACGGTCGGAGCGCTCGCCGTGGGGCTGCACATCGCGCCCGGCGCCGCCTTCCCGGCCGTACGACTCGAGGACGGGCTGCTGTCCGGCGAGCTGACCGGCATCGCCGACGCCGTGGCCGCCGACCTGCTGCTGGTGCCCGCGGACGACGGGGGCCTGTACGCGGTCGACGCCTCGGCCGTGACGCTCACCCCGCAGGTGTCGTTCGACCTCACCCGGCCCCTCGCGACCGTCACCCTCTCCGGGGTCTCTGCCGGCCGTCGACTCGGAGACGCCGCACCCGCCGTGCGGCGCGCCCTGCGGGCCGGGGCCGGACTCCTCGCCTCCGAGCAACTCGGCCTGGCCGAGTGGGCGTTGACCGAGACCGTGCGCTACCTGAAAGAGCGCAAGCAGTTCAACCGGCCCGTCGGCGGCTTCCAGGCCCTCAAGCACCGTCTGGCGCAGCTGTGGCTGGAGGTCGTCAACCTCCGGGCCGCCGCCCGCGCCGCGGCCGACGCGCTGGCGAACGGCGAGGACGCCGACCTCGCGACGGCCGTCGCGCAGGCCTACGCGGCGGGCGTCGCCGTGCGCGCCGCCGAGGAGGCTCTGCAACTGCACGCCGGCATCGGCATGACCTGGGAGCACCCCGTCCACCTGTGCCTCAAGCGGGCCAAGGCCGACTCGATCGCGTACGGCACCGCCGGCGCCCACCGGGCCGCCGTCGCCGAACTCGTCGACCTGCGGGCCCCCTGAGACCGCGACCGTCACCCGGTGAAAGCCCGCCCCAGGCGCACGCCAGGGGCGGGCTTCTCCGTGACACCACTCCTTCGGCGGACGGGCAAGCCGCCCGGACGAAACCTTCTTTACGCCACACTTACGGCCGAACGCTGTGAAAACGGACGTGGAGGAGGTCGACGGTGGCCGTTTCGATTTCGGTGGTGCTGTTGCTGCTCGTTCTGGCGGTGATCTTCATGCGCAACGGCGGACTGAAGGTCTCGCACGCCCTGGTCTGCCTGCTGCTCGGATTCCTCCTGGCCGGCACCAGCATGGCCCCCACCATCGCCGGCGGCCTCACGGCGACGGCCGACATCGTCGGAGGCCTACGGCCGTAAGACTCCGCGGCCGCCGGGATCAGCAGGTGAGCCCGGTGAGCCCGGTGAGTCCGGTGATCCCGGCGACCGCGGGTCAGCCGACGAAGACCCCGACGCCGTTCGCCACGGGCCGCTCCGCCCCGTCGGACGGATGGTTGCGGACCGTGACGCGGGCGGCCGCGCCCGGCTGACGGGCGACCAGGGTCGAGGACCCGCCGCCGTCCAGACCGAAGCCCTCTGTCGCGCCGAGGCTCCTGAGGGCGACGGCGACCTCGGCGATCGTCAGGCCCCTGCGGTACCGGGCGGCGCCGTCCAGGGCGAAGAGGAAGACCCGCCGTCCCCCGTCGCCGATGCCGACGGCCGTGCGCACCGCGGAGACCGACGTGTCGAGACCGGCGAGCGGCCGACCGGCCGACAGGACCGGAATGCCGCCCACGGCGAAGCCGTAGGGGGACCCCGACGCGGACGTCAGCGCGTAGCGCACCGCCACCTGTTGCCCCATGGCGAGCCTTCTCAGGCGCCGGGCTCCCGCCTCCCGTCCGACGAGGACCGTGCTCCCGGCGGCGATCGCGCCGCTTCCCGGCGTGACCGAGGCCGACACGACCCGCCCTCTGCGCACGGTCACCTCGTAGGTGCTGGTGCTGCACGGCGCGGCCCGCGCGGTGTCCGAGCCGCAGGTCGCCCGACGGCGCGAGGCGCTGCCCCAGTCCGAGGTGTACGCGCCGACCGAGTTCTCCGGCAACGCGTACTGGTTGACACCGCCCAGCGGCATGCGCCGGCCCACGACGGTGTACCAGCCGTCGAGGGTCAGACTGTCCAGCCTCGCCCTGCCGTCGGCGCCGACGCCGACCACGGCCCTGGTGTCCGTGCGCGGCGGCGGCGCGGGGCCGAACCGCTGCGCGTCCGGGACCGCCCCCTTCAACGCCCGTCCGCCGGCGACCGCCGGACCGACGCTCGCCCCGGTCGCCGCGACGCCCGGGTGCTGCGCCTCGGTGATGTCGAAGAAGTCGCCGTTGACGCCGGCGACCGCCTTCTGCCGGGCGGCCAGCGAGGAGACGGTCGCGCGGGCGGCCATCGCCCCCGGGTGCAAAAGACCCAGGCGCACACGGGGGTTGGCGAGGTCGACGCCGAGCACATGCGCATGCGCCGTGCCG
Source organism: Streptomyces sp. SAS_272 (assembly GCF_052543235.1). Classification (NCBI taxonomy): domain Bacteria; kingdom Bacillati; phylum Actinomycetota; class Actinomycetes; order Kitasatosporales; family Streptomycetaceae; genus Streptomyces; species Streptomyces sp. SAS_272. The sequence goes on from NZ_JBMNDR010000115.1 coordinate 10,349, forward strand.
GCGGCCGCGGCCAGGTCGTACTGGCGGTACGTCACGCCCGGCGCCACGCCGGTCCAGGTCGCGGCGTCGGCCGGGGCCGTTCCCGCGAACGTCGCACCGGCCACGACTGCCAGGGCGACCAGCAGCGCCGGACACGTCCGGCGCGGAGGCGTTCCGGCTGCTCCAGGACGTTTCTGTCGATGCGTCACAGGCCCCCTGTCTGATTCCGGCCGTCACTCTCCCACGACCTGCGGGAACGACCCGCGGGAGGTGAGCGGGGAGTCCACGAGAACGGGTGAGGAAAGGCACGATTCCGGGTGGCTCGATCCGCAGTCCGGCCGCGCCGTGGACGCCTTTGTGCTATCGCCTCACCGGCGTCGCCCTCACCGCCCCGCAGTCACCGGCCCCGCCCGACCCGGCACGGCGCCGGGCCCGGGCGGCCGACGCGCACCGCCGTCCGGTCAGGAGCCGTAGGGCGTGAAGTGGGCCGGGGCGTGGTCGATCGGCAGGTCCGGACGCCACACGGCGAGGGACTGGGCGCTGCACTCGAACAGGGCCGGCGGCAGCCGGTCGAGGGAGTACCAGCGCCAGTCGCCGACGCTCTCGTCCGGCTGGTCGGCCGGCTCGCCCTCCCAGCGGGTCACCACGGCGCCCACCGTCATCCGCACGATGCCGCCGGCCTCGTCGAGGAACGTGCCCAGCAGCCGGACGTCCGACGGGGCGGCCCGCAGCCCGGTCTCCTCGCGCAACTCCCTGACGACCGTGTCCCGCAGGGACTCGCCGGGTTCCACCGTGCCGCCGGGCAATTCCCAAGTTCCCCCGCGGTGGCGGCCCAGGAGCAGTCCGCGGGGGCCGTGCACGATGGCGCCGACGCCGATCGCGGCATGCGCTGCGGGCGGCCTGCCGCCGCGGGGACGGGCGTGGACGCGCAGGGGGCGCCGTGCCCGCACGAGGCGGTGGCCGGTCCCGTCCGCGGGGCCGGGCGGGTCCGCGGGGCCGGACGCGCGCAGGGTGACCGACTCCTCGACGCGCAGCCCGTGTTCGGCGAGCAGCGTCTCCCATGCGCCGGGCGCGGGCGTCGCCGGCGGAACCGTCGCCGAAGCCGTCGTCGGGACCGTCGGCGGGCCGTCGTCCGGTACGGAGAGGCACAGGGCCCCTCCGGGTGCGAGCGCGGTCGCCAGCGAGGGCAGCAGTCGGCGCAGGTCGCCGGGCGGGACGCCGTCCGCGGAGCAGATCACGTCGTAGGGCTCGGCCGTCCGCAGATGTGCGTCGAGGGCGGCGTGGAAGAGCCGCAGCCCGGGCAGGGACCCGTATGCGGCGCGGGCCCGCCCGATCGCGTCCGCCGCCGGGTCGACGGCGTCCACGACGGCGCCGTGCTCCCGCACGAGCAGGGCGGCGCGACGGGCCGTTCCGCAGCCGAGATCCAGCACGCGCCGCCCCGCCAGCTCGCCCAGGAACGCCTCGTAGGGTCCCGGGCCCGTCAACCCCCGGCCGAACGGCGCCCCTGCCGGCTCCCGGTCCATGAAGTCCCGTGCGCCGCGGGCGTCGGAGTGGGGCATGGACGAGACCTCCAGAGGCGGACGACGATCACCGGACCCCACGATTCTCACCGGACGCACCGACGGTCGAACCCGGCCCCCGATCGGCTCAGTGCACGGGATGCTTGCTGAGCACGGACACGCGGTTGAAGGCGTTGATGGTGACGGCCACCCAGATCACCGCCGATATCTGGTCGTCGGTGAGCACCGCGCGGGCGTCGGCGTAGGCGGCCTCCTGTGCGGCGGCGTCGGCCGGCAGGGTGGTCGCCTCCGCCAGCGCCAGGGCCGCCCGTTCCAGGGGAGTGAAGAGGCCGGTGTCCCGCCAGGCGGCGAGGACGCCCAGCCGCCGGGTGTCCTCACCCGCGCGCAGCGCCGCCCTGGTGTGCACGTCGAGGCAGGAGGCGCAGCCGTTGAGCTGGGAGACACGCAGGTTGACGAGTTCCACGACGATGCGCTCCAGGCCGGCCTCGGCGGCGGTCGCCCGCACCGCCTCGGACGTCTGGACCAGCGCGTGGTAGGCCTTGGGGCTCTGCTTGTCGATGAAGATCCGTCCGGTCATGGTCGACCATCTTCCTCGCACCGCGATCGTCGTGCGTGACCGCCCCGGACATCGGCACGAGCGGTCCCTACCGGAACCCTTGACACAGGCATCGCTCACTTCTTAAATCACGTAGTGAACTAAGCCCCCGTCAGGGCCGGTTCGCTCACCCCCACCCGGTCGGCACGGCTTCCTGCGACCCGCTGCTCCCTCGCGACCCGTCGCGATCTGTCATGCGCATGCCATAGCTGACCCCTTCCTCCCCCCTGAAGGGAGAGTCATGAACTCTCCGCGCCTGACCCGGCGCCTGCTGGTCTCCCTCGCCTCGCTCATGGCGTTCGCCGCGCTGTCCGCGCTGCCGGCGCAGGGCGCGTCACCGCCCGCGGCGAAACCCGCGGGGCGTTCCGCCGGGGCTCCCGCGGCCCGGGCGGCGGCCCTCACGTTCTCCGACGAGTTCGACGGGCCGGCGGGCGCGGCCGTGGACGGGGCGAAATGGCAGACCGAGACCGGTGACAACGTCGACAACCACGAGCGGCAGTACTACACCGCGGGCAACCGCAACGCCGCCCTCGACGGACAGGGCCACCTGGTGGTCACCGCGCGACGGGAGAACCCCGGCAACTACCCCTGCTGGTACGGGCGGTGCGAGTACACCTCCGCCCGGCTGAACACGGCCGGCCGGTTCACCACGACGTACGGCCGCGTCGAGGCCCGGATGAAGATCCCGCGCGGCCAGGGCATGTGGCCCGCGTTCTGGATGCTCGGCGACGACATCGGCCGGGTCGGCTGGCCCGACTCGGGCGAGATCGACGTCATGGAGAACGTGGGCTTCGAGCCGTCCACGGTGCACGGGACGCTGCACGGCCCGGGCTACTCGGGCTCCGGCGGCATCGGCGCCGGATACGCCCTGCCCGCGGGACAGGCGTTCGCCGACGCCTTCCACACCTTCGCCGTCGACTGGAGCCCGAACGCGATCACCTGGTCCGTCGACGGCGCCGTCTACCAGCGGCGCACCCCCGCCGACCTGGGCGGACGTCGATGGGTCTTCGACAAGCCCTTCTTCCTGATCCTCAACCTCGCGGTCGGCGGCTACTGGCCCGGCGACCCCGACGGCGGCACGGTGTTCCCGCAGCAGCTCCTCGTCGACTACGTCCGCGTCAGCGCCGACACCGCCCAGCCGGCCGCCGGGCGGATCACCGGGATCGGCGGCAAGTGCGTGGACGTGGCCGGGGCCGACCCCTCCGACGGCACGGCCGTGCAGCTGTACGACTGCAACGGCACCGCCGCCCAGCAGTGGTCGGTGGGGGCCGACGGCACGATCCGCGCGCTCGGCAAGTGTCTGGACGTCGCCTCGGGAGGCACGGCGGACGGCGCCCCCGTCCGGCTCTGGGAGTGCAACGGCACCGCCGCCCAGCAGTGGGCCCTCCCCGCCGCGCGGGACATCGTCAACCCGCAGGCGAACAAATGCCTCGACGCCGCGGGCGGAGCCGCCGCCAACGGCACCCGGCTGCAGATCTGGACCTGCACCGGCGCCGCTCAGCAGAAATGGACGGTGACCCGATGACCACGACGGGCGGGACGGCGCACGGCGTTCCTTCGGTGCGGCGCGCGCGCCACGGCTCGGCGTCCCGGGGTTTCCGCCCGGTCGCCCGGCCCTGACGTCCAGCGACCACCCACGCCCGGCCGGCGAGGGGGCGCCCGCGATCACGGAGCGGGGCGGCCCCTCGTCGCTGCCGGGCGACGGCTCAGACCGCCGGAGCCTGCTCCGGCAGCACGTGGTCGCCCGTCCTGTCCGTGCTCAGGCACAGGGAGCAGACGACCGCGTCATGGGTCAGGCAGGCGGCGACGTCGGGGCGCTCGTAGGGCTGCCGGCAGACGTGGCAGTCGTACGTCGTCGCCGCCGGGTTGCCGTCGGCGTCGAGCAGGCCCTCGTCGATGCCGTCCTCCGTGCGGCGAAGGTAGTACCTGCCCTTGGTGACGGCGGCCATGAGCGGCGTGAGGACGAACGCGATGACGGCCGCGGCGACGGGGGAGTACGGCTGGAGCGTGTCGCCGAGAGCGTGGAAGTACATCGCGATGGAAAGGCCGGACGCGGCGACGAAGGCGACGACGCCCACCGGGTTCACGGCGTGCAGCATGCCGCGCCGGAACTCCGGCTGCAGAGGCGAGAGTCCGAGCAGGTACTTGTTCACGCCGATGTCGGTGGCGACGGTGACCACCCAGGCGATGGCGCAGTTCGAGTAGAAGCCGAGGATGTCGTTGAGGAAGCTGAACATGTCGGCTTCCATCAGGGCCAGCGCGAAACCGAGGTTGACCAGGACGAAGACCATACGGCCGGGGTAGTGCCGGGTGACGCGGGTGAAGGAGTTGGTCCAGGCCAGAGAGCCGGAGTACGCGTTGGTCACGTTGATCTTGATCTGGCTGATCACGACGAGTGCCACGGCCAGCGGGACCACGAGCCAGGACGGCATCATCGCGTCGAACGCGCCCTTGAACTGCTGGATCGGCTCGGGAGCGGCGTCCGCGCCGACCCGGGCGATGATGTACACGGCGAGGAAGACGCCGATGGCCTGCTTGAGCGCGCCGAGGATCACCCAGCCGGGTCCTGCCATGATGACGGCGGTCCACCAACTGCGCTTGTTCGCCTCGGTCTTGGGCGGCATGAAGCGCAGGTAGTCGATCTGCTCTCCGATCTGCGCGATGAGCGAGAGGCACACGCCCGCGCCCAGCAGCACGGACGCGGTGTCGACCCCGCCCGCGCCGTCGGTGCCGGCGTAGGCGAGGAAGCGGTCGACGGTGCCGGGGTCGTCGGCGACCAGGTAGACCAGCGGGCCGACCATCAGCAGCAGCCAGATCGGCGTCGTCCACACCTGGAGTCTGCTGAGCGCCTTCATGCCGTAGATCACCAGCGGTATCACCATGAGCGTGGAGACCAGGTAGCCCAGCCACAGGGGGAGTCCGAGCCCGAGTTTCAGGCCCTGGGCCATGATCGAGCCCTCGAGGGCGAAGAAGATGAAGGTGAAGCTCGCGAAGATGACGCTGGTCAGCACCGAGCCGTAGTAGCCGAATCCGGAGCCGCGGGTGATCAGGTCCAGATCGATGTTGTAGCGGGCGCCGTAGTAGGCGAGCGGGAAGCCGGTGACGAAGATGACGACTGCCGCGACGGCGATCGCGACCAGCGCGTTGCCGGTGCCGTGGGCGAGTCCGATGCCGGCGCCGATGGAGAAGTCGGCCATGTAGGCGATGCCGCCGAGTGCGGTCGTCGCGACGACCATCGGGGTCCAGCGTCGGTAACTGCGGGGCGCGAAACGGAGGGTGTAGTCCTCCAGGGTCTCCTTCGTCGCCTGACTGGCGGGGGACGTCGGCCGGGCCGCGGTGGGGGATGACTCGGTGGTCGTCATGATCAGCCCTTCGAGAGCCGGGGCGGGAATCCCCGGACTGCGGAGGCGGTGGACGAGCGGGACGGTGCCTTGGCGTGCTCGACCGGATGCTAGGAACCGCGTGTTTCCCACGGTCCCTCAGGCAGTGAACGGCAGGTTTCCGCACTCGCCGCACGTGGACGCCGAGTCGAGCCACGGGCAGGGCCGTCGAACGGCGTTGAGCGGCCCGGACCCGGCCTGCCGTCGTCCCGTTCGGGGTAGCGGAACAGAGATCACGACCTCGGGAACGTACGGAATGCATGAGGAGAACGGTATGCACGAGACGAAGGAGACGGACCGGGCCGAAGCGGCGGTCCGTCCGGCGTCACGACCGCGCAGGCGTGCGGTGCTGGCCCTCGGCGCGGGCGCGGGGGCCGCGCTGGCGACCGTGCCGTCCGCCGCCGCGCGCGCCGCGGCCCCGCCCGCACGAGGGCCGGCCCCCGGCAGTCCCGCGTTGTCGCGGCGGTTGCGCGACCTGGAGCGGCAGTACTCCGCGCGGCTCGGCGTCTTCGCCCTCGACACCGCCACGGGACGTACCGCGGAGTACCGCGCGGACGAGCGCTTCCCCCTGTGTTCGGTGTTCAAGACGCTCGCCGCGGCGACGGTCCTGCGCGACCTCGACCACGACGGCCGGTACCTCGCCCGGCGGATCCACTACACCGAAAAGGACGTCACGGACGCCGGGTACGCGCCGGTCACCGGGCTGGCCGAGAACATCGCGGGCGGTCTGACCGTCGAGGAACTGTGTGCCGCCGCCGTGTCCGAGAGCGACAACGGGGCGGCGAACCTTCTGCTGCGCGAGCTGGGCGGCCCGACCGCGATCACCCGGTTCTGCCGCTCGCTCGGGGACCGGACGACCCGGCTCGACCGGTACGAGCCCGCGCTGAACTCGGCGGAGCCGTGGCGGCGCACCGACACCACCCGGCCACGCGCGATCGGGCTGACGTACGCGCGGCTCGTGCTCGGCCGGGCTCTGCAGTCCGCGGACCGACGGCGGCTGACCGGGTGGCTGATCGCCAACACCACCAACACCGAACGTTTCCGGGCCGGTCTGCCCGAGGACTGGACGCTCGCCGACAAGACGGGGGGCGGGCAGGCCTACGGGGTCGCCAACGACGTGGGCGTGGTCTGGCCTCCCGGGCGGCCCGCCCTCGTCCTGGCGGTCCTGTCGACCAAGCACGATCCTGCGGGACCCACGGACAACCCCCTGGTGGCGAAGGCCGCCGCGCTGACGGCGGCAGCCCTCGCCTGACCCCCGGCCGTCCCGGCGTCCGGCGTTGGTGCCGCACCGTCGCTGCGTTCGCGTTGGGGCCCGCCGTCTCGCCTTCGCTGCGTTCGGCGTTGGGTTCCGCTGTCCCGCTGTCCCGCTGTCCCGCTGTCCCGCTGTCCCGCTGTCCCGGCGTTCGGTGTCCCGGCGTTCCGGTGTTCCGCGTCGAGCTTCAGTGTGGGCGTGCGGCGGGTGGACCGTCGGGGCGGCCGGCTTCGCGGTCCGGGACCGTCCCGGCCTGCGGACGCGGGTGCCGTTGCCGGTCCGTCGGGTTTCCGGCTCCGTTGAGCGGGGGGCCGGCCGGGCAGCCGCCGCGCCCTGAGCCTTTCCCGTGTCCGCCGTGTCCGCCGACACCCTCGTGGCCCTCGTGCCCCTTGTGCCCGTCGTCGTCGGTGGGTTCGGGGTCTTCGGGTTCGGGGTCAGCCGTCCGCGGGGGGCTGGGGGCGGGGTCCTTGGCGGGTGGGGTGGATTCCGGCGTGCCGCCGCTGTCTTCGCCCGGCGGCGGTGTCTCCTGCGGGGCTCGCGTCGAGGGCTCGTCCCTCGGAGCGGGCGTGGGTCGCGCCGTGGCGTCCGCGGCGGACGCGGGCCGTCGCGCGGCATGTTCGGCCGCGGCGGTGCCGTCCCGCGGCGCGGCGACGGTCTTCGGTCCGCGCGGGCCTGCTCCCTCGGCGTCGGCCTCCTGCACCGAGGTGCCGGGGTCTTCGGCCCGCGCCGCGGTCGGTGACGGCGGAGGCGACGACACCGCTGTCCCCGTCACCGGGCCCTCGTCGACCGGAGCCTCGGCCACCGGCGCCCCGCTCGCCGGCGGGTGCGGCGCCGGCGCGGAGTCCGTCCAGCCGAGGACGAGACACACCACGGCGGCGCCCACCACGAGCGCGCCCGCCGTCGCCGCCGTGGGCGTCCTGGCGCCGGTGGACACGGCATGCCGCATCCCGTGCAGCAGGCCCGCACCGTGGCCGCCGACCGTGCCGGTCACACCGGCCGACGCCGCGGTGAAGACCGGCAGGAACCTGGCGGTCCCGCCCAGGGCGAGGACGAGCAGGGCCGGGCCGACGAAAGCGGGCAGGCGGTCGTTGGCGCGCATCAGGGCGGCGAGCGACGCGCGGCACGCGTCGCAGGTGTCGACGTGCCCGAGCAGCCGCTCGCTCTGGCGCGCGGTCGCGGCGCCGCGGACGTACGCCGGCATCCTGGCCCAGTGGACCTGGCACGCGGGGTCGTCGGGAGCGCCGGTCTGCGCCCGCAGGAACGCCTGGCGCATGCCTTCCCGCGCCCGGTGCAGGAGGACGGCCGTCGCGCCGTCCTTCGTGCCGAGCTGCGGCCCGATCGCCGCCAGCGGCTGCCCTTCCGCCTCCGCCAGCCACAGCGCCTTCACCCAGCGCTCGGGCAACTGGCCGAGCACCCGGACCACCAGATCGACGCCGGCCACCCGCTCGGCCGGATCCTCCCCGTGCGTGCCCGTCTCGGCCCGTTCCTGGGCCTGCGCCTGCGGGTCGCTCGGGGCCTCGCGCGCCGTGCTCCCGGAGGCGATCGCGAGATGCCGCACCGTCGTCCTCAGGTAGGCCGGCACGTTGTCGATCTCGTGCCCCGCGGCCAGTCGGCGCCACACGCGGAAGTGGGCCTCGGCGACGAGGTCCTCGGCGGTCCAGGCGTTCCTGGTGAGCGAGCGGGCGTACGCGACGAGCCGCGGCTGCTGCTCGGCGTAGACGCGGGCGTACTCGGCGGTGGCGGCAGCGGCGGCGTCGGTGGTGGCGCCGGTGGCGGCGGAGGGCGGGGCGGGCACCGTGGGAGACCTGTCGGTCATGGAGGAACGCTCCAGTTGCCGGGCGAGGGGCGGAAGGCTCCGCGGAGGGCTGTGTGACCCTAGATGCCAGAACTTTCAACTAAAGTTGCGATCGACGGAAGATGTGACTCACCTCACGACGTGGCGCGCGGGCCCAGCCGAGCAGCATCACCGAGCAGACCGCGGCAAAGGCGCACCAGGTGGACACGAACTCCAGCCGCCACAGCGCGAAGCACCCGGCCGCGCCCGCGGCGACCACCGCCCCGAGGGCTCGCAGGCGGCGGTCGCCCGACAGGAGCAGCGCACCGACCGTGGCCACCAGATAGCCCGCGATCAGGACGGGCGGGTACGGCAGGTCGACGAGGTAGCCGACCCGGTGGCCGCGGAGCTCGGCGGTCACCGGACCGGCGGCGATGCCGTACGCGAGCGGCACGGCGGTCGCGACGCCGACGGCCAGCGCGAACGAGACGCCGCGCCGGGCGGACGGAGGGGCCGCGCACCACACCCCCATGGGCACCCACACCGCCAGCAGCGGCAGCGCGATCACGCTCCAGACGACGGTGGCGGCTCCGTTGCCCCCGCCCGCGTCCCAGACGAAGGCCTCCACGATCTGGTGCGCGCCGAGGAGCAGCGGCAACGCGGCCAGCGGAAGGTCCCGGCGGCGGTGAACCCGGGCCACCGCGACCCCTCCGAGGGCGAGCAGGCCGGCCCCCGCGACCAGATCGGCCGTCGCACTCCAGCACATCGCGTCCCCAGGGGTTCGACCGTCGTCCGCGTCCGTTGCTCCGTGCATGCCACGCTACGTCCGGTTCCGGCAACGCACCCGCAGGAGCGGCGTTAGGCTGCCGAGGACGGGTAGGGGCTGCGGTGGAGGCCGTCCTGGAGAAGACGGGTGATGGCGTGCCGCACGGTCGCCGGGACACGCCGGCGCACAGCGAGGGAGGCCGCGGGTGGTGAACGCCCCGCAGAACGCCGGCGGATTCGGGCTGCCGCACGGCGGGACCGCATTGCTGGAGGTGGTCTCGCTGCCCGGCCGGCCCGGCATCCGGGCCCGGGGCGAGATCAGCTCGGTCAGCCGCTCTCCGTGGGAAGAGGCCCTGGCGGGCCTGGCCCGGCGGCACGCCGACGTGTCCTACGTGGAGCTGTCGGAGGTCGCGTTCGTCGACGTGGCCGGAGTCGCGGCGCTCGCCGTCACGGCCCTGGGCCTGCCCGGGGGCCGGGTGGTCGTCGAGTATCCGCCGCCGCAGGTACCGAGGGTGCTGAGCCTGTTCTGGCCGGGCCTGCACCGGATCGAGGTGGCGCCGCGATGAGCACGGTCGCGATCCACGGGACGTTCGAGCACCCCGCGCTGTTCTACCGCTCCGCGCGGGAGTACGTGGACCGGACGGTGTCCTTCGTCCAGGAGGGCCTGGACGTCGGCGAGCCGGTGGCGGTGGCCGTGCCCGGCCCCAACCTCGAGCTGATCAGGGAGGCCCTCGGCGCGGACGCGCGGGCCGTCCTCCTGCTGGACATGACCGAGGCGGGCCGCAACCCGGGCCGGATCATCCCCAAGGTGCTCCGCGGATTCGCCGACGGCCACCGGCACGGCCGGGTGCGGATCATCGGCGAGCCGATCTGGCCGGGCCGCAGCCCCCTGGAGTACCCCGCGTGCGCCCAGCACGAGGCGCTGATCAACGCGGCTTTCGAGGGCCGCGCGGTGACCGTCCTGTGCCCGTACGACGAGATGGGCCTGGACGAAGAGGTGCTGGCGGACGCGCGGATCACCCACCCGACCGTGCTGACCGGCGACACGGAGGCGGCGAGCGACGCCTACGACTGGCGCTCCGTCGTCGCCCGCTACAACCGGCCGTTGCCGCCCGCGCCGGACGCCGCGGAGTTCTCCTTCGGCGCGCAGGAGCTGGCCGCGGCCCGCGCCTTCGCGGTGGAGCGCGCCGCACGGCTGGGTCTGACGGGGCAGCGGCTGACCGACGCCGAGCTGGCGGTGGCGGAGCTGACGACCAACAGCGTGGTGCACGGTGGAGGACGTGGAACGCTCGCCGTCTGGGAGGACGGGGGACAGGTCGTCGGCGAGGTCCGGGACGCGGGCCGGATGATCGACCCGCTGGCCGGCCGCAGGCCGCCCGAGCACGGTCAGATCGGCGGCCGGGGCCTGATGCTCGTGCACTATGTGGCCGACCTGGTGCGGGTGCACACCGCCGACGACGGGACGACCGTCCGCTTCTACCTCGACCGCCCCGGCGGCGCCGACCCCGTCGGTCGCGTCGACGGCGTCGGCCGCGCGGGTCGCTGAGGGCGCGTCCGCTCCGCCCCTCCCGGGCCCTCGCGACGACCGCGGCGAGCGTTCCCGTGCCGCGACGCAGCCGGGTGAAGCCTGAAGCGCCGTCAGCTCCACGGGGCATGCATGTGGTCTCCGCCGTATCCGGCCGGGTCGGCGGACACGACGCGCTGGAGGCGAGAGTGATGAACGAACGAGCCGGACAGGCCGGTCCCCCCACCCTCAGGGTCCCGGTCCTCATCGTCGGCGGCTCCCTGGTGGGCCTGGCGACCTCGCTGTTCCTCGGACGACTGGGGGTACCGCACCTGCTGGTGGAGCGCCACGCCGGCACCTCCATCCATCCGCGCGGCCGCGGCAACAACGTCCGCACGATGGAGCTGTTCCGGGTGGCGGGCGTGGAGCGGGGGATCCAGGACGCGGCGGCCACGCTGGCCGACAACCACGGCATCCTGCAGGCGCCCACCCTCGTCGGCGACGCCGGCGAATGGCTGTTCCGGGACATCGACCCGGGTGGCGGCCTGGCCCGCTTCAGCCCCAGCTCCTGGTGCCTGTGCAGCCAGAACGACCTGGAGCCGGTGCTGCTCGACCACGCCCGACGACTCGGCGGCGATCTGCGGTTCTCCACCGAGCTCATGTCGTTCGAGACCGACGCCCACGGCGTCGGCGCGGTGGCCAAGAGCCGGGAGACGGGTGAGCACCTCGCCATCCGCGCGGACTACCTCGTCGCCGCCGACGGCCCCCGCAGCCCCGTCCGGGAGCAGCTCGGCATCGGTCAGAGCGGCCCCGGAGACCTGTTCCACAACGTCAGCCTCACCTTCCGCTCCCGGGGTCTGGCCGACGTCGTGGGCGACCGCCGTTTCATCGTCTGCTACCTGACCAGCCCGGACGCAGACGGCGCCCTGCTGCCGGTGGACAACCGCGAGAACTGGGTCTTCCACGCCCCCTGGCACCCCGAACACGGCGAGACGCTCGAGGAGTTCACCGACGAGCGGTGCGTCGAGCACATCCGCCGCGCGGTCGGGGTCGCCGACCTCGACGTGGAGATCACCGGCAAGGCGCCCTGGCACGCCGCACAGCGCGTCGCCCGCAGCTACCGGTCGGGCCGGGTGTTCCTGGCCGGTGACTCGGCGCACGAGATGTCGCCGACCGGGGCGTTCGGCTCCAACACCGGCATCCAGGACGCGCACAACCTCGCCTGGAAGCTGGCCGCCGTGCTCGACGGCTGGGCCGGGGACGAGCTGCTCGACACCTACGACGCCGAGCGCCGTCCCGTCGCGGAGGCCACCAGCGCCCGGGCCGCCGCCCGGTCCGCCGAGCACAGCCACCCGGGCTTCGCCCCGCCGCCCGGCTCCGCGGGCGGCCCGCAGCGCGGCATCCTCAACGTGGCTCTCGGCTACCGCTACCCGCAGGGCGCCGGGGTCGGCGC